>DATEUK010000094.1:0-28274 GCA_035283165.1 Thermoplasmata archaeon | reverse complement strand
TTCGACACCGCGGACGTGTACGGGTGGGGCCACAGCGAGGAGGTCCTCGGCGTCGCGCTCGAAGACCACCGCCAGGATGTGCGGATCGCGACGAAGGTCGGCGGCGACTTCTACCACGGCGGCGTCCGCATGAACTTCAGCCCCGGATATCTCGCGTTCGCCCTCGACCGCACGCTCGCGCGCCTCCGCACGGACTACGTGGACCTGTACCAGCTGCACAACCCGCCACTGGCGCTCACGGCGGATCCGCGGACGTACGAGACCCTCGAGCGCCTCCAGGCGGAGAATAAGGTCCGCCACTACGGCATCAGCGTGCACGAGCCGATGGAGGCGGTGCTCGCGATCCAGACGGGGAAGCCGACGGTCCTCCAGATCCCGTTCAGCATCTTCCGACAGGAGTGGATCGAGGAGGTCCTCCCGATGGCGGCGCGGTACCGCGTGGGGATCGTCGCTCGCGAGCCGCTCGCGAACGGCTTCCTCACGGGGAAGTACGGACCGGACGCGGCGTTCGCCTCCGGGGACATCCGACACCACTGGCCCCGCGAGATGGTCGAGGGGCAGGTGCGGGCCGCGAAGTCCCTGCGCTCCCTCCTCGTCCGACCGGACCGCACGCTCGCCCAGGCGGCGCTCAAGTTCGTCCTCGCCTTCCCCGAGGTATCCGTCACGATCCCCGGCGCGAAGACGCCCGCGCAGGTCGAGGAGAACGCGGGCGCCTCGGACGCCCCGGACCTCACGCCGGCGGAGATTGCAGCGGTGCGGGAGATGCACGCGAAGGACTTCGCGGGTGGCGGCTGAGATGGCCGAGCCCTGGGACCGCCTCGAGCGCCGTGGAATCCTCGTCGACGGAGCCGTGGCCGAGGCGCTGCGGCACGTGCCCGTGTCCTCCTTCCTCCCGCCGGAGCTGCGCGCTGCCGCGATGACGGATGCGCCGCTCCCCACCGCGCTCCGCGATCCGAAGGTCGTTCTGCCGGCCCCGCGATTCCTCGCGATGCTCCTCCAGATGCTGGAGCTCGAGAAGGGCGTCTCCGTCCTCCTTCTCGGCTCCACGGGCGGATACGTCGAGGCCCTCCTCGCACTCCTCGTGGCGCCCGCCCCCCCGGTGACCGTCTGGGAGGAGGACGAAGCCCTCGCCTCCGCCGCGCGTGCGTCCCTCGCCGCGGTTGGCCTCGGAGACCGGGTGATCATCGTCCGCGCGCCGACCCCCGGAGTGCGGTTCGAACGCGTGACCGCAACGGACGCGATCCAGCGCCTCGCACCCACCGCCAAGGAGGGGATCGCCGACATGGGGTTCGCGGTCTTCCGGCGGTACCACGAGGCGTTCGGATTCGTGAAGGTGCTGCGGAACGGCGACGAGTTCGTGGAGCTGTCGACGACCGAGTTCCCCCCCTCGAAGGCCGCCAAGGCAGGGACCGTTGGCGGTGGAATCCCGATCGACCTCGGCCGCGAGCTCTTGCTCGCGCGAATGCTCGAGAACGTCTGGCACGGGAGGCCGGAGTCGGAACCGGAACGGGAATTCCTGGCGGTGGTCGACGATACGTACGCGAGACCGGAGGAGTGGCCGCCGATCGCCGACGACGAGGTCCCGCGATACGATGCCGCCAAGCGGTTGTTCCAGGTCGGGTACATCTACCAGAGCGCGGGGGACTCGGAGGCGGCGATGGAAGCGTACGCCGCGTCCATCGCGGTTCGCCCGACCGCGGAGGCCCACACGTTCCTCGGGTGGGTGTACTCGTTCGGGGACCGCCACGAGGAGGCGATCGCGGAGTGCGAGAAGGCGATTGCGGTCGACCCTTCGTTCGGGAACCCGTACAACGACATCGGCGCGTACCTGATCGAGCTGGGCCGGCCCGACGAGGCGATCCCGTGGTTCGAGAGGGCGAAGGCGTCGAAGCGATACTGTTGCTACTTCTACGCGCACTCGAACCTCGGCCGCGTGTACATGATGAAGGGCATGCACGAGAAGGCGAGACAGGAGTTCCGGGAGGCGCTCCGCATCAACCCCCGATACGACTACGCGCGCCTGATGCTGCGGCGCATCGACGAGCGCTCGGGCTACTTCGCGTGATTGGGCGGGAGAGCGCGCGCGGGATCGCGCAGGGTATCGCTCCCCTTCGCCAACCCCCGAAACGGGCATGGATTTCATCGAGCGGAGAAGGCGCCCCCAATGGACTGTCCGGCGAACCGCCGTGGTTCGTGTAGGCGGCGAGGCGGGGCTGTGGAACCCTCACTCGGCGCCCCGGGAGAAGATCCGCCGGCCCAGGGGGGCATCTTGGACCAGGCCAACGTGCATCACCACCAAGGCTACGGCCAGGACAACGGATGCCGCCGGAATGCCGACGTATGCGAGGGAGTCCCAGACCGAGGCGAAGATGTCTGAGCGCGGCGCGAACGCAAGCGAATCCGGGACGAACGGGGCGAGATACCCCTGATAGAGCCCTGTGAAGCTGAACAGGTCACCGACGCCCGCGCGGAAGACCTCCGGCCCGCGGATGGGCACGATCGACAGGAACTGCCCGCCGAGGATCAACGCGGTCGGACGGATGGCGTGGAACAGGACCCAGATCAGGAGCGCGACGAGGCGAGTCTGGCCTGGCGTTAGGAACGTCATCAGGATCAGCGTAAGCCCCAACCACAGGGCCATGAGGATGAGCACGCCGACGATCGTGGCGGCGATCAGCGCGAGGGAGAGGGAGCCTGGGGTCTTCCCATCGATCAGTCCGATCGCGGCAAGGAGGACGACTATCGCCGCGACGGAGACCGCCGCAAGGTGGCCCAGGTAGCGCCCGAGCGCGATGGCCCAGCGCGGTCGCGATCGGGTGAGGGCCACCTCGAGGAATCCGTCCTTTCGTTCCATCATATCGGCACGCGTAGCCACGGCTACCGGAAGGTCCGGCAGGAAGAGCGGGATAAACGCGAAGGCCAGGGCGGCGAGGGCCCCGTCGCCCCCGCGCACCCACAGGGGCGATCCGGGTGGCGGAGCGGGGACGGCGGCGGCGGAGAGGGCGTACGCGAGCGGGAGCAGGGCAATCGCGACGAGGATCCAGAGCGCCACGAACCGGACGCTCAGCACAGCCGACCGGAATTCATGGACCGTCAGGACCCACAAAGTACGGATGAGCCGGACGGATCGGGCCCCGAGGTTCCGGGGGGATTTCGTCGCGTCGACGCGCTCGGATGGGAGGCGGCCGGGGACGCTCAATGGTCCTGCCACCTCGTGAGCGTTCGAACGACGTCCGCCAACGCGATGTCCGCCTCGGACAACGCATCGATGGGCACCGCCGCTTCCGCGAGCGCGCGCTCAAGATCCATCCGCCGGAACCGGCCGGAGTCGACGAAGAGGATCACGGCGGGTTCCGTGTCCTTCACGTCCACGACGCCCGGGAAGTTACGGACCATCGGGAGTACGTCCGCGTGTGGGGCTCTCGTGCGGACGAACACACGGGCGTGGTGGGCGTCGCCTACGGCCGTAAGGAGGGCCCCCGTATCGAAGGCACGGGTGGCACGCCCCCCACTCAGGACCATCACTCGATGGCAAATCGGATGGAGGTCCCCGAGGCGGGACGAGACGATGAAGATCGTCTTCCCACGGACCTCCGGGGAACGGAGGATTCCTTGGAGCGCGTCCCGCTCTCCCGGTGCGATCCCCTCCATAGGCTCATCCAACAGGAGGACGGGCGGATCGTTCAGGAGGACGAGTCCGAGGAACATCCGTCGCTGTTCCTGGGTCGTGCATTCGTGGATTGCCCGGGTGGCGGTCTCCTCAAGTCCGACGGTCTTGACGATCTCCGCGACGCGCTCGCGCCTCTTCGACCGGGACATCCCCTCGACCGCGGCCCAGAAGCCGAGGTACTTCCCCACGGTCCACCCCCGAGGCGTGGGCGGGAACTGCGGAAGATACCCGACGATTGCGCGGAGGCTCCCTCCGTCGAGCACGACATCGTGTCCCGCGATCGTGGCGGTCCCCGCGGTCGGCCTCTCGAGGGCCGCTAGGATCCGGGTCAGTGTCGTCTTCCCGGCGCCCCTCGCCCCCAGGACGCCAAAGACTTCCCCCTTGCTGACCTGGAACGAAACCATGTCGAGAACGGGGGGCGCCGGAACCCCGAAGCGCATGCCCAGCCCGTCTGCCCGAATCACGGGAGTCGGCAAGTCCTCGCTCTTCTTAAGCGATTCTCTTCGATACGGGCCGTTAGGGATCCCGGCCGTACGAGAGCCGAGGTGGGCCTGGACACCGTATGACGGTCGCAAGGGTTAAACCGTTTCGGGGGCTTTTCGAGGGGTGGACGGCCTCGGGCGACTCCGGCACGCGCTCGCCTCGGCGCGGGTCGCGTGGTCCCAGCGTTCCGCGCGGGAGTGGTCCGAGGCCATCGTCCCGTGGATTCTCGCGGTCGCGGGAGTGGGACTAATCCTGTGGGCAGCCCTGCCCGAGGTCGGCATCGCCGACACGTTCCGGCTGACGGGGGAGGTCGGCCCCGGTCTCACCTTGTGGACCGACGTCAACCGTTCCGGATTCTCGTATTCGGAGGCTCGGTTTGAGACGCCGCCGTCGTGCGACCTGAGGGTCTACGTGCTCGACCCCGAACAGTCCGTGCGCTTCGACGAGTCCGGCGCCCTTCCGGACTTCTCCGAGGCGTTGACGTGCGAACGGAGGACGGGGGCGTTTGGCGGCGCGGTCGCCCGGGTCGTCTTCCACAATCCCTCGAACCTGGCGATCCCGTATGACGTACGGGTCGACCTTGTCCAGGTCTCCCAGCCGCTTGGAGTCCTCGCCCTGCCCGGATTTGCGATTTTCATCTCGGGGGCGGTCTTCCTGATTGCGCGAATGATCGTTCGGGGCTTGACCCGGATGGTCGATGAGTTCGCGGAGCGGGATGAGTTCCAACCGCCCCCGAAGCAGGAAGGGAAGGGGTAGGCATCCGCGCCTCACCCCTCCCCGTCGGGACCCGCCCGATGTGCCTCCGGGGCGCCGCCCGTGGGATGGTGCGACGCTGCGAACGGATGTTCCTCGCGTCGGGGGACATCAACCGTGCCCCTTGTGGTTCGTGCTTTCCGTCCGGCGATCCACGCTCCGACGATGCCCGACGCCGCCTTCGGTTGCGTGCGGGTGTCCTTTGAGATGCGTCGCGCGCCATTCTCGAACCTGGCGCTTCTTGAACGTCCACCATTGGTCCATCACCTCTCCGCATTCCGGGCAGCTCGCCCAGTCCCGTTCGAAGTCCGCCCGCCGCGTTCGCGCGACCCTGCGGCTCACGACCAGGACGAACGCCACGACCACAACGCCCTCGAGGACGACGACTCCCGCGAGGAGGGCAAAGTGCGCGTCCCCGACCGGGCGGGAGAGGATCGACGTGCTCGCCGTCCGGATGTCCAGCCTCCCCGCCTGGGTGAGCTGCCCGGCGCGGCTCATGTTGCCCGTATCCCATGTCCGGATCGCGGCCGCATACAGCAGCAGGCCTTCGGTGACCTGCTGGAACCCGTCCTGGAGCATCGCGTGGTCGGACCGGTACCGTTCCGGGACATCCATCGCACTCAGGTTGTCCTGGATGCCGAGGAGCCCCTGGCCGGCGGACTCCAGCCGAAGCGCGTAGGGCTCCCGGTTCTGGAAGCAGTTCACGATCGCGTCGCTGCAGGTGCTCAGAGCGTCCGCGGCCTCGTCGAAGTGGACCTGCGCGGCATCCAGTTGAACGGACAACGCGTCAAGGTACTCCTGTTGGGCGGCGACAACCGGAAGGAAGACGAGGATCGCGAGGGCCAGGACCGCCCCCGCCCGGACGGACGATCGGGGCGCAGACAACTGACTCGCCATCGCACGAGGAGATAAAGGCTCTTTGCCCAACCCCGGGGGGTTGCGGGGCTAGGCCCGGGATCGCCGCAGGCGAGTCTCCAAGGTCCCGTGCTTGTGCCAGCCCCAGAAAACGAACAAAAGGGAATGTGGGGGGCGGTTGCCCCCCGGGTTCGACCGGCCTCGGAGACTACATCTCTTCTCCGCCTTCGCCGGGTGGCTTCTGCTCGTCTCCCCCGCCGGGTGGCCCGCCGCCGGCGCCCGCCACACGTCCTCTGCGAAGGATCATGAGGACGCTGGCCGCAGCGACGACCACGGCAATCACGGCGAGGATCGCCAAGGCCACGACGAGGCCCAGCAGCCCGGACACGCCCGAACTCAGGGAGTCGAGGTCCGTACGGATCTGCGCGATGTCGCCGGTTAGGTCCGAGACCTCACCCTCGATCAGGCCCGCCCTCGCATCGAGAAGCGCCTGGAACCACGACGCGGACGGAGGCCGGATCAGGAACGACACGCGGTTGATCGTGGGGACGGCTGCCTGCGTGCCCGTCACGACCGCGATCACCTCGTACGTCCCGAGGAGGGGATCGGTCTCGGCGGCTGGGATCGAGATCCGGTAGTCACCGGTCGCAGTTCGCGTCGGGACCTGGTTCTCCTTGATGAACGCGCCCGTGGCCGTGTCCCGCATGAACCAGAGGGCGGTGACCGCATCGCTCGGCGACCCTCCGACCGTCACGTCGTAGTTGAAGATCGCGTCCTCTCCCGCGAAGACGACGGTGGGCGGGGTCCGGAAAGCGACCTCGGGGATTCCGACGACCGTCATCGAATTCCACTGGTCCGGGCCCCACGGATATCCGCCTCGGAAGGCCTTGAAGATGGTCTGGCGGCTCGTGGGGTCCGTTCGCTCCATGCGGAAGGGTCCGTTGCTGGGCCAGAAGTGTCCGGCGAGCGGGGGAGCGCCGTTTCCTGGTCCGTACGTGTCGTTCCACGCGTCAAAGGCCTGCCAGCGCGCGGTCGCTTCCGCGACCGTGATCTCGGCCAATGCGGGCACTCCCTCCGCCGCGGTCATCCCCGGCGGGATGTGATTGGACCCCATGTAGCCCGCGAGGGCCTCTCCGAGGTACGGGAGGCTATCCCCCTTCGTCAGGTCAAGCCAGAGCCGCCCGGTCGCCGCGATGTCCGCGTCGGACACGACGGCAACCTGGTCCAGGAGCAGCTTCGCGGCGACCTCCTGCACCTCCCATGGAGCGCTCGGGAACAACGCACCGGCGCCCGCGATCTCCTGGAGGTCGGGGTGCCAGAAGTTCAGGTAGACTTCGAGGGTGTCCGCGTCGACGACATTGATCGCCTGCAGCGTGGTGTTCACGAAGTATTTCGTTCCGTCCGGCGCCGGGTTGAGGAGGCCCGGGACCATGCCGATGTCCCCGTCAGGGGCGCCCAGCGCGTCCTGTGACGCCCGGCGGAACATGTTCGCCCACGAGTACAGCACGTCGTCCATCGTGATCGCGGGCCCATGGTGCCAGTTGCCGTAGACCATGTCGTACGTGACCTTGCTCGTGGCCTGGAGAGTCGGTGCGACCGCCACCCATCGGTCCGTCGCCGCGTTGTACATGATCGCGGTGTCCGGGACCGCCATCGTCCCCGTCGGTCCCGCCGTCTCGGGCACGGCGTTCGTGCGGACGTTGATGTACCGCCCCGTGTGCGGATGGAGCGTCATGGCCACATCCGTCATCTGCCGACGCTGCACCGTGTCGTAAAGCCAACCGGGGAAGACCCACGGGTTCCAGCCATCTCGGAACATGATGAGGTTCAGGACGCGGCCCGTCTGGACGCCTGCGACCTCCGGGACCTTCGCCGCCTTCAGACCGAACTCGTTCGTGAGTCCTCCGAAGAGGTCCCAGACGATGTTGTCCATCCGCTTGTTGTTGATCCAGGTGCTCTGCCTGGCGTCCATGAACATTGCGATACCTTCTGCCATCGCCTGCGTTGCGCCGTCGCGGATGAGCTGGGCGCGCTGGTCCAAGCTCGTGTATTCCCCGAACGCGAGGGTCTCCGCGATGTCTACGAGCTCCGTGGGTGGCTCATAGGTGGGCGGCCCCCTGCACCAGTACGGGGTCGGGAAGCCGCATCCGGCGTAGAAATACAGCTGACCGTCGTCCCAGGCTTGGAGGGCAGTCTGGATCCACCCGGCAGTGTACATGTGCCAGAGGTTCTCGTTCGGCACGCCTCCGTAGGGGATTCCGGCACCCGTGACCCCGATCAATTGCACGTTGAACCCAATCTGGCTCAATAGCGTGCCGTAGTACGCGCCGAGCTGGAATCGCTCGTCCTGCGTTCGCCGCAGGATCTTGACGGTTACCAAGCAGTCGGCGGGGTCGTGCCAGAAACCGTCGTTCGAAATGAACCACCCCGCTTTCTGGAGGGCGTTGACGATGATGCTCTGGGCGCGCACGGGATCATAGGCGTAGTAATCCTCGAGCTGCATCATGTCGACAATCGCACGCCCGTAGTCGGGGGACCGGGGGTGGAACGGGGTGCGGAACGGAATCGCGAAGCCACCGTAGATTTCGCGGACCACGAAGTCCCGATCCACCAGCCACTGCATCGCCTCACGGATTTCCTGAATGGCAAACGGGTTCCGTGGGAATCTGGGCTTGTTCGCGATCCCCCCGCAACCCGGGTCCTGCACGGTGAGGTTCTGCTCCATGGGATTCACGGTGATCTGATCAAACAGACCGTAGGCCGGGAAGGTGTCCAGCTCGGTCGCGTCCTGGGCCCTGCGCTTGTCGGCAGGCGCAGTGATGTCAAACATGATCGTGTCCCAATTGCCTGCGATGATCTCCGTCAGCGCCAGCGACCGATCGAGCTGTTCCGCAAAAACGATCTCATCGAGCCATGGGCCCTCCGTCGGAGGCTGCCTCGGCTCCACGGACTCGTTTCCGGCACTCGCGGGCGTGGAGAGGACTATCCACGTGCTCAGGACCATCAGGACCACAGCGCCTAACGCACCCATCTTTCTAGTACGTGCCATGTCGGTTCTCCTCCTCCTCGGCGAGCGCCACTTCGGCCGCCCAGGAAATCAAGGCAGGAAGCTGGCTACTCTAGATAAGCTTTTCCCCGAGCTACATCCGTGGCGAGGAACCGCCGGTTTCATTCCCCGTCCTCTTCGCTCACAGGGACCGATTGCGTCCGTCCACCCACGTCGGGGGCGTTCCTGCAATGCGGAGCTCATTCCGCGAGATGGCAGGCCACGTGGTGACTCGGCCGAAGCTCCCGCAGCTCCGGCGTCTCCAGGTCGCACCATCCCGCCCTCGCGATCGGGCAGCGGGGGTGGAAGGAGCAACCCGAGGGAGGGCTGACGAGGCTCGGAGGTTCGCCGGGGATCGCCAGCCGTTCCCGGAATCGGTTGTCGGGATCCGGGTCTGGCAATGCCTCCATGAGCGCATTCGTGTAGGGGTGCAAGGGCTCCCGCATGAGGCTGTCCACGGGGGCAGTTTCAGCGAGGTGACCCGCATACATGATCGCGATTCGATCGGAGAAGTACTTTGCGGTCGCGAGATCGTGTGTGATGTAGACGAACGCGATACCGTGCTTCTCCTGAAGTTCCTTGAGGAGTTGGAGGATTGAGATCCGAACGGAGGCGTCCAACATCGACACGGGCTCGTCCGCGACGACGAGTTCGGGCTTCAGAATCGTCGCTCGAGCGACGGCCACGCGCTGGCGCTGCCCGCCGCTCAACATGTGGGGATACTTCCGCGCGAACTGGGTCGGCGGTTCGAGCTTCACTTCCTCGAGCGCCTTGAGCACAAGGTCCGATCGCTCGGCCGCGTCGCCTACCCCGTGGATTGCCAAGGGCTCCTCGAGGATTCTCTGGATGGTGTATCCAGGGTTCAGGCTGGAATATGGATCCTGAGGGATCATCTGCGCCTTTCTGCGCAGCCAGCGAAGGTCTTTCTCCCCCAGGTGCGTGATGTCCCGCCCGTCGTATAGGATTCGTCCCCCCGTTGGCTCCAGGAGACGAAGGATCGTCCGACCGAGGGTCGTCTTTCCACACCCGCTCTCCCCGACGATCGCGCACGTCTCCCCCCTCCGGATCGTCAGGGTGACGCCGTCGACCGCTCGGACATGGGAGCTCGCGCGGATGAGGTGGGCGCCCACCTCGAACCAAACCTGGAGGTTCTCCAGTCGAAGGACAACATCGTGGTCCTCCTTCATGCTGCGATTCCCCCCAAACGGGCCTCGCCTTCGCCTAGGAGCCAGCACGCCGCCTTTCGACTTCCCCACTCTAGCGGGGGCTCCTTCTCGCACTTCTCCCAGGCAAAGGGACAGCGGGGACGGAACCTGCATCCCGGCGGGGGGTGGATCAGGTCCGGCGGAGCTCCCGGAATCGACTGGGGTGCCTGGGTTCCGCGGAGGAGGGGCACGCCGCTGAGCAACCTCTGGGCATAGGGATGTTTCGAGTCCCGGAAGATGTCCTCTGAGGGGCCGATTTCCACGATCTTGCCCGCGTACATGATGGCAACGTGGTCGGCGAGCTCGCTCGCGAGCGCCAGGTCATGCGTGATGAAGATATACGACAGCCCGGCATCCCGCCTCAGCCTCTTCAGCAGGTTGATGATGTTCGCCTGCGTCATCACATCCAGAGCGGACGTGGGTTCGTCGAGGATGACGATCTTCGGATTCACGACGAGGGCCATCGCAATCACGACCCGTTGTTTCATCCCACCGCTTAGCTCGTGCGGGTATCGGTCCGCGATGTAGTCTGGGAGACGCACCCTCTTCAGGGCCTCCCGGGCAAAGTCTCGCGCCTCCTCACGGCTCATGTTGGAGTGAACCGTGAGGGGCTCGGTGACCTGGTATCCGACCCGAAGGACGGGGCTGAGGGAGTTCATCGCGCCCTGGAAGACGATGGAGACGCCCTTCCAGCGGACGTCCTGCCGAAATTTCTCATTGCTGTAGCTCATGATGTTGTTGCCGTCGAACGTTACGCTTCCGTCGTAGCGATGTACGTTCCTCGGCAACATTCGGATCACCGCGGACGCCGTCGAAGTCTTCCCGCACCCGCTCTCGCCGACGAGCGCAAGCGTCTCGCCCGCCTCCAGGTTGAAGGAGACCCCGTCGACGGCCTTGACCGGGCCGCGGGAGGTGCGATAGTAGAGGTGCAGGTCCTTGACCTCGAGCATGGCCATGTCGCCGGTCATTCCTCCCGGAGCCGAGGGTTGAGCACTTTGTCAAATGCGTACCCCAGGAGGGCGAACGCGATCGTCGTGAACACAATCCCGAGAGCGGGGAACGCGATCCACCACCACAGCCCGTTGTAGAGCGCGCCGTTCCTCGACGCGTCTCCCATGAGGGCCCCCCAAGTAGGAAGGACCGGGTCGCCGAGGCCGATGAAGCTCAGGGACGCTTCGAGGAAGATGAAGCCGGGCACCGAGAGGGCGAGGAGGGCGAACGTGTACGGCATCGTTCGGGGCATGATGTATCGGAAGAGGATTCGGAGGCGGCTAGCTCCATAGGAGCGCGCGGTCTCCACGTATGACTCTTCCTTGACCTGGAGCGCAATGGTGCGAATGACTTTCGTCGTGCCGCCCAGAATGTTGAACATGACGACGATGAGAAGTGTCCAAACGATTGATATTTGGTAGAGCTGCCCGATAAGGATGAGGATGGGGAGGACCGGGAGGATGATCAAGAAGTCCGTTCCGCGTTGGATGATTTCATCGGTCCTCCCGCCGTAGAAGGCCCCCAACGCACCGAGGATGACTTGGGCCATCACGGTGATGACGGCCGCCGCAACCCCGAACGCGAGGGCGACCGGCGCCCCCCACAACAGTCCGATGAACAGGTCCCGCCGCAGGTGGTCCGTCCCCGCGATCCCGAAAACGGTTCCGAACGAGGTGAAGCGTGCCTGCATCTTGTCGGACGGTTCCGCGTTGAACACGGTGATCGTCATCGAATAGTAACCCTTCAGAACCTTCGCGCGTGACGGATCCATCATGCCCGGCCCCTTTTCCGCGAAGAGCGCGATGTGCGGCCGAACCTTTTCGATGGGCACGGGGTCGGCCCCGACCCCGACCGCCCATTGGCGCACGGCGGACAGGACGTTGAACGGCTGGGTCATCGACGACAGGGACAGCGTTTCCACGTTCGGACCGAGCCGCTGCGGGGACGCCTGGTAGATCGTCACGTTCTCGTCGTCCGGCCGGGTCCACTCGATTGCGATCACGGGTTGCTCGGTGCTCCAGTACAGCGTTTGGAGCCGGATCTCCTGAGGGAACCCGTCGTACGCGAAGGTCCACCGCGCCCGGAGTTGGATGATCTTGAACAGCTCCGTTGTGTTCGATTCGGAATACGTAAATCGGTCGACACGATCGCGAGTCGGTCCTTGCAGCAGGTTCCACTCGACGATCTTGGTTCGCGCGGCTTTCGTCGCGGAGAACGCGTCCAGCCAGTCCGGAGCGGCGCTGTATGGGTTGTCCGACCACCGTTCCGACTCCCCCCATGAGGAGATGACGTCGTACGGGGCCAGGACCGGCACGACGATGACGAGGGCGAGAAGGAAACCGACCATCCCGAACCCGAACAGGCCCGCCTTCGTCCGGAGCGCCTCACGAACCGCGGCTCGCAGTCCGACGACCGGGGCGGGCATCCCACTCACCGCCCGAGCGCACGGATTCGAGGATCGAGGAGGCTGTAGACGACGTCGAGGATGAAGACCGTGATCACGAAGAGATACGCGAAGATGACCGTGAGGGCGATGATCGTCGGGGCATCCGTGGACTGCACGGCCTGGAGGAAGAGGAGTCCCAGCCCGGGCCAGTTGAAGACGAGTTCCGTCACAATCGCCCCGGTCCAGGATCCGATGAGGGCGAGCACGATCCCCGTCACAATCGGCGGGGAGGCGGCCCGCAGGACGTAGCGGCGCAGGATCGTCCTCTCCGGCAGCCCCTTCGCCCGCGCGGCCGTCACGAAGTCCTCGTCCATGATCTGAAGGACGAGGTTTCGGGTCGTGTACGACCAACCACCGAAGGAGGAGAAGCTCACGGTGGCGAGCGGAAGGGCGAGGTGCCAAAGCTGATCGAGGAGGAGCGCGGGCTGCTCCCTCGGCGCGGGTGCGCTGACCATCCCGCCCGTCGGCACCAGCCGAAGGCCGAAGGAGAACACGAGGATGAAGAAGATTCCGAACACCCATGACGGGATGACGAGCGTCGTGATCGAGAGGAGCGTCATTCCGCGGTCGAACGCCGACAGCGCCTTCCGCGCCATCCGGAGGCCCAGCCAGACGCCGACGACGGCAGAGATGATCGTGGCCGTCGTGAACAGCAGAACGGTGCGCGGGAGACGCTCCATGATGATGGTCCCCAGGCGGTAGGAACCGGTCCCGTAGGTGTCCTGGGCGAGCCCTAAGTTGAGCGTGAGGGCGTCCCCGGTCTGACGAAACGTCTTGGTCACGAACGGTTGGTCCAGACCGCGCATTCGGATTCGCTCTTGAACGGTTTCCCGGAAGACGCGCGCCTGGTCGTTCGGGGGGAGCCGACGATAGGAGGGGTCCGCGTTGAGTTCCTGGGCCACGCCGATCTCGATCTCGGAGATGATCAGCTTATCGACGAGCCCCCCTTGGTTCGCGATGATGACCACGATGAACGTCGCGATGACCAGGGTGACCGCGAGGGTCGCAGCCCTCTTGACGAGGAATCGGACCAGCGCCATCTTCGATGCAACCGCGCCCGACCTCTTAACGGTTTTCACGAATCTTCCGGGTTCGTCGGACGCTCAAGGCTTCACCTGGTTGTGACGGGCTGCGCGCCGGTCCTCCCGCTCAGCGAGGGATGCACCAATCCCTCCGGGAAAGCACCGGCCTTGCTCAGGCCAATCGCAAGTCCATCGTGATCTTCGCATCCAGAAGGCGGCCGATCGGGCAGGTTCGCCTTGCGATCTCCGCCGCCGCCTCTGCCTCCTTGTGCCCTCCGTTCGGAACCTTGGCGGTGACGTTCAAGTGGATCGAGGTCACGGTCCAGCCTGCGTCCGTCTTCTGGAACTCGAGGTTTGCCCTCGTTTCGATGCGCTCCGCGGTCAAGCCGGCCTTCCCGAGTTCGCTAGAGAACGCCATCGAGAAACAGCTCGCCTCCGCAGCCGCGATCAACTCCTCGGGGTTCGTGCCGGGAGCGGACTCGAAACGCGTCGTGAACGAGTACGGAGTGTCCCTAATGGCTCCGCTGTCCGTGGAAAAGGTGCCGCGTCCGTCCTTTAGGCCGCCCAGCCACACGGCGCTCGCCCCGCGCTTCATCGTCGTCCCCGTCCCCGCGAGGAGGCCTTGAGACTTAACCCTTGCCTTGCTCGTGTCGTGCAAGTCGCTTCAGGGCCCTCGAGACCCGCGCACCCCCTGCGCCGTCTCGGGATGAGAATCGCAGGCCTCGGCGATAGGCCGGGACCACGTGCAGCGCCCCGTCTCTCTCGAAAGGGATGTCGCTTGGGTCTTCCTGGAAAGAGGGGAGGCAGGGACTCGCGAGAACCCGCCCCCCCACTTTGCAGACGCCCCGGGCCATGACGCTACAGGCCGCCCTCCTCGGCGCCGCCATCGACGACCTCTTCGCCACTGGTCTGGTCCTCCGCAGGAGCATCGCCCTCGCCGACCGCGTCGAAGTATTCTTCCTCGACCCACTCGTCGTATTCGGAGAACTCCTCGTCTCCGTCGACGGGCGCCTCTTCGCCCCCTTCGACGGGGGCCTCTTCGCCGCCTTCGTCTGCGGGTACGTCCTGGGGGATGTCGTCTGCCGGTACCTCCTCCGGGACGTAGACCTCCGTGCACCCTACGGCTGCCGCGAAGTCGGCTCCACCGTTGAACCGAAAGTCCCCAGCGCCCTCCCTGGCCGTGAGCGTGGGCTCCGACGACAGTGCCTGGTCGTATGCGGTCGCGAGCGAATCGTCGCCCGCGCTCGCGACGAGGGCGTCGTCAACGCTCAGCGCCTGCGCCTCGACGCGCGGAGGGGCGTCCACGGACGCTGCGATCATGGCCTCGCACCCCAACCAGACCGGAGCCGCGAACGGTCCGCTCGGCGGGCTGGCCACCAGCGCCATCATCAGCGCGAAGGCTAGCATGCTTCACCGCCCCTTCGGCCCGTCCATCCATTCGTTCTCCCGCGCCCGACACTTACCGATTCCCTCGTGTTCATTTCCTTCCGCCTCCTCAGACCGTTCCCGCCGGGGTCCGAGTCAGTTGTCACCCCCGACGCCTTCCGGCATCATCAGTCGGTCGAAGGAATCCCTAGAGGACTCCTATCCCGGTCGGAACGAGGTCATGGCGAGGTCCGCTCCCGAGGGTCCATCAGGGCGCATGCACGGCGGCGATCGAAGGGGGTGAAGGAGGAGCATGGCTGTCCGTCCCACTCCCCTACCGTTCACGAGGAACTCGGTGCAGCGCCCGCCGGGCCATTTCAAGCTGGTGCCGGACCCTCCGAAGCTCGATGCGCTCCGCGAGGACTCTCCTGCTCCTCAGAGCTCTTTCATGTCCCCGAGGGACCTCCGGATGCCCTTCCTCCTCCCCCAGCCATCGGGAAAGAGCGAGATCCTCTCCGAGGAGCCAGCGGCGCAGCCACTCCGTGGGAGCGGCCGGGAAGAGTCCCGCGTCCTCTCCCGCTCGCGTCGGGCCTTCCTCCGAGGAGGGCGGGGGCTCGTCCGGTGGGTCCCGCGGCCCCAGTGCCCCCGGTCGCGCGTGTTCGACGATCTCGATGTCCGTGATCGCAGCCATGGTGTGCCTCGGAGACCCAGACGGGGCCCTGAGGCCATGAGCCCCGTGGAGGAATCCCTGTCGAACCCCTATCCGCAAGTTTCTTACCGCCGGACCCCGCTACGACATGGCAGGGGGGGCGTCGTGCGGCTGACCTCCAAGGAGCGGATCTTACTCCACCTGCTCGAGCATGCGAGGCACGCGGAGGCCCCCGAGGTTCCGCCCGCGATGACGCAGGAAGGGGTGACGAACGCCGCGGGGATCGATCTCCGACACCTGTCCCAGTACATGCGCCCCTTGGTCCGGGACGGGAACGTGCGGGAGCGGATGGCCCACGTGACGGGCATCCGACAGCGTCGCAAGGTGTACGACCTCACGGATTCGGGCCGTCTCATTGCGATGCGACTCCGGGACTCCGTGAAGGCCGAAGTCGTGCGCGTGCGCGAGGCGGGCGAACTCCGGGAAGCCACCGTGGCCCAGGTCTTGGATCGGGCCGCGGGCAACGCGTCCTTATCAGACATCCTGCGGGCCGCCATCGACGTCGGGACGGTCGACCTCGAGGCCCTCACCGCGCCCCCCCGTCGGGCGTTCGTGGAGATGGTGTCGGAGGCGCCACGCCTTCGCCGGTTCGTCGGCCGGAGTGTCGAACTCGGTGAGGTGACGAGGGCCTCTGGGGGCCCCCGCCTGTTCGTCGTCCGCGGCGTCGCAGGGATCGGGAAATCGAGCTTCGCCGCCAGGGCGTGCGAGATGGAGCGCGGTCGGCGGAATCTGTTCTGGCACCGCGTCCGGCCGTGGGATACGCGACAGTCGGTTCTCGCGAGCCTCGGGGACTTCCTTTCCGCCCTCGGGAAGCCCGGCTTGCGCTCGGTGCTCTCGCGCGGGGAGGCCTTCCGAGCGGATCGGGTGTTGCGCGACGACCTGCCGGGAGCGCCTGTTCTCATCGTTTTCGACGACGCGCACGAGGCATCTCCGGTGGTCGTGTCCGTCCTGGGATTCCTGAAGGAGGCAGCCGCAGATGCGGAGAATGTTCGCATGCTGGTCCTCACTCGGAGGTCCCTGCCGTTCTACGACGCCCGTGACGTCGCCGTCCTGGGCCTCGTCCGGGAGATCGACCTCGGGGGCCTCCGGGACGAGGACATCGAGGATTTCCTCGCGGGCGAGAGTACGGATGTTCGGCACCTTGCCCGCCAGCTTGGAGGTCATCCCCTGTTCCTGGAGTTGCTTCGCTCTACGGAGCAGAAGGACCCATCCAGCGACGCGCTTCGCGACATGCAGCGGTTCATGGAGGACCAAGTGTACGCCGACCTGTCCGAGGAAGAGCGTACGGTCATGAAGGCGGCGTCTCTCTACCGTGTTCCCGTTCCGCGGGATGCCTTGTTCCCCGACCCTGCGGTGTCGCACGAGACCCTCGTCTCCCTCACCAACCGGTCGCTTATCCGCGGCGTCGGAGAGACCGGCTACGGACTCCATGACACGATTCGGGTCTTCTTCTCGGCGGTCGCAACTCCCGCGGAGCGGGAACGGTTGGGCATCTTCGCGGGGGGCCAGCTCCAGCGCCTGGCCGCCGAAGCGCAGACGGCAGGGAACCCCGTCGCGGCCATACACTACTTGTCGAACGCCTTGCAGATTACCGTCGCCCGGGACGGACGGTCGACGCTGGCGGAGGCGCTGGGGGACGCACACGAGCGGATTGGCGACCTGCCGGCGGCGCTCGCGGCCTACGAGGAGGCGCTCGGGGGGACCGACGAAGCGGAATCGGTCGCGAGAATCCGCCGGAAGGCTGCAGCCGCGTTGCAAGTGCGAGGGGAGACGTCTCGCGCCACTTCGGAACTCGACGCGGGTTCCCAGGCGCTTGGGGAACGGCCGAGCGTCGAGCGGGGCTGGCTCGATCTCATCCGGTGCCAGCTGGACTCCAAGATAGAGGAGTGGCCGGAAGCCCGCGACCGCGGCGAAGCGGCGCTGGCCACGTTTCGTGGGTACGGAGATTTCCTCGGGCAGACCCAAGCGTTGCTGGCTCTCGCAAATGCCGAAATCTACTCGCCCAGCGGGAATCCAGCTGAGGCAGAGCGGTACCTTACCTCCGCCCTCGAAGTCTCGAAGGCGCTCGCGGACCCGGAATTGCGAGCCCGCGTTCACATCGTCCTTGCGAACCTCTACGCGAACCGGATCGGGGATGTCGAGCGCGCGACGCGCCACCTCGAGTCGCTGGAAGAGCTCGAGGATTCGATAAAGGATCCGCACATCCGCCGCTCGTTCCTCATGCTGCATGCGTGGTTCGCCCTCTACCAGCGTGCGGACTTTGGCGCCGCGGAGGACTTGTTCACGCAGGCGCTGGAGCTCGGCGAGAAGATCCATGCGCCGTCCACGATTGCGTCCGCGAAATTCGGCCTGGCCCATGTGCTGTACTTCGATGACTCACTCGACGACGCCCGAAGGGCCTTCGAGGAGTGTGCGCTCCAGCTCGACGCGCAGGGATTCCATGGCTCGGGGATGGAGGCGCGATGGATGGTCGCGGAGTGTTGCATGCGACTCGGGGACTTGGACGGGTTCCTACGGATCGCGGAGGAGTACCGTGATCCTCGGCTCTCGGCGGGAGTCGCCGCACGCCCCCTGCACGCGAAGCTGGTCGAGGGCTTGGCGCGCCTGGTCAACGGAGACTTGGCAGGGTGCGAAGCCGCTTTCGTTGAAGCGCAGGGCCTCCTTGATACCCAAATCTTGGCCTCGGAAGCGATGCTGTCCAGTTTCGTCCACTTCTTCTACGGAATGGCGTTACGTGTCGCGGGCCGGACCCAAGAGGGTGAAGAACAGCTCCGCAAGACAGCGACCGCACTCGAGGCGAGCGGCCTGAAGGGCCAGCTCACCCTCTGCAACCGAGCGGAACCCCAGTTCGTGGACTTCCTGCGGCGAGCGTTTGACTCTTCATCCAGGGGTCAGCCCTAGATTGGTCCCCCCTGCCGGATGGTCTTCTCCAGGGTTGTCAGCTGTCCCAGCCAGAAGTACAGGACCTCCAGCTGCTGACTCACGGGCATCGGAGTTCGTCCTCCCCTCCCCAGGCGGTACTCTCGCAGCTTGGCCCTCGCAGCCAGCTCTATCGTCCCTATGGTCGGCGGAGGCCACGGCCACTCAATCGGTCTTCGCACACGTTTCCTAACTGCCTTCTGAACCAATTCGACTCCCCCTCGCCACCCCATCAAGATCCGGGGCTTAAATCCTTCTGATTCGAGGCAGCCGTAGGTTCCGCCATGGGAAAGGGAGTGGGGCAACATGGGCACGTTTGACCCGGTGCTTTCGCTTTTGAGAATGATGTGATGACTCGCCAGGCCACATCCCTCGGTGCGGGAAAGCCGTCCCGTAGGGACCGCTGAGGCGTGTTGCCGCCACGCCCTATGAACGTGAACGCCTTCCCCTGCGCGACGATCTCGAGGGTCTCGCCGCCAACGCTCGTCCCGCCGGGTCCGAGGGGCACGGGCCTCCGTCGGATCCCGGTCGCCGTGCCGCGCGGGATCTCCGCGTTCAGGGAGAAGCCATCGAATTTCATCACGTTCCACGCTCCGTGTGCCACGAGGCGCGGTCTGAGTTCAAGTAGGCGGCGATCCGTCAGGAGGAGCGCGGAGTCGCGGCAGGGCAGGACGTGCGAGACGCGTTCGCCCTTGAGGAGACGCTCCGCGAAGAGCCGCAGGCGCTCGGGGTCGCGTTTGTCCGACGGTCGCCCGCCGAGGAAGACGGCGTCCCGAAACCCGTGGTCGGGGTCCACTTGCGACCTCATCTCCCAGGCCCCCTAAAGCCTTCCGTCATGCGCGCGTGAGGAACCACGCCGCCAGAACGACCGCCACGAGCACGACCGCCGCCGCGACGGCGAGGCCAATGTCGAAGGGGCGCATCCCGCGGAGCGTGCGCGCCCCGGCCCGGGTCATCATCAGGTCTGATCGGGAGATCCCCGTCATGTGGACCCTTACGTCGCCGCGAGCCTAAGGAACTATCGGGGGACGAACCCGTACGTGCCGTCGTTCGCGCACGCGGCGCGCACGTACAGCCGGCAATTGTGGCAGCAGTCCACTCTCCGGCAGTCTTCCTCGCCCAGACACGAATTCGCGCACGGTTTCATGCATGCACCTCCGACGTCGCCTTCTCTAGGGATTCGAGCTTCGCCCACCGCGCGTCGACCCGCCGCGGCGGAGATGCACGCCTGGAGCGCGCTGTGCTCGCTCTCGACCTCGAGGAACTCCGCGGGCATCTCCCCGCGAGCGACGAGCTCCGCGATCTGCTCCACGATCGTCGTCTGCGGCGTGATCGGGTACGCGGAGACGACCTGCACGCGCGCGAGCTGCGCCGCCAGGCTCTGCGCGTGGTTCCCCGTGATCGTCGTCCTCATGGTCCCTCCTTCTCCATGATGATCGCGCGGGGCGCGCACTCGACCTCGCAGATCCCGCACCCCTTGCAATAGTCGTAGTCGATGACGGGGAAGCCCTCTCCGTCGAAGTGGACGCCGCGTCGGGGCAGAACTTCCAGCAGACGTTGCACTTCGTGCACTTCGAGAGGTCGATCAACCGGGCGGAACGTCCGCCACGTGCCCGTCGGCTGCACGGAGCTCGGGACGTCCGCCCACAGGGGCCGGACGGTCATCGGACCGCCCTCCGCACCTCGGCGAACGCGCGCTCCGCCGCCCGCCGGTTTGCCTCCGGCTTCTGCGGCACGAGGCGCGCGATGCTCCGGAGGATCGCCTCCAGGCCGACGATATGGGTCGCCCCCGCGAGGGCGCCGACCATGGCGGTGTTCACGATCGGGACGCTCCGGCTCCCAAGGCCCTCCTCCAGCGCGATCCGCGTCGCGTCGATCGTGTACGCCTCGGTATCCACCGCCAGCGGCCCATCCGTGTTCGCGACGACGGTGCCGCCCTCCTTGAGCCCGGAAAGATAGTCGGCGCCCTTGAGCAGGGACGGGTCCAGGACGACGACGACGTCCGGCGCGTACACGTTCGTGCGCACGTCGACCGCCTCCGGTGCGATCCGGGCGAACGCGGTCACTGGTGCGCCGCGCCGCTCGACCCCGAAGAAGGGGAACGCCTGGGCCCACCGGCCCTCGAGGAATGCGAGTCCGCCAGGATCTGGGAGGCGACGACGCCGCCCATCCCGCCTCGCCCGTGGAACCGGACCTCGAGGACTTCCCGGGGCGGGGGGCGCACGAGCGTTTCCATCGGGACCCTCTCGGCTCTCCAAGTCCTTACCCGTTTAGGCCTCATCGCTAATACAATACCTATCCGGGTACGTACGAGGTAATGTTCATTTCGCCGCGGTCCCGTGAGGGACGCGTGCGCATCCGGGGGTCGCGATGGTCTTGGAGCCGGTGTTCGTCCCATTCTGGCTCTCGGGCGCTCTCATCATCACCGCGCTCGTGTACGCGACCGCCCCGACGCTGCCGGCCCCGGTCATGCTTCTGATCGTCCTCCTCGTGTTGGCGGCGCTCCTCTTTGGCGGCGCTCGTCTGACGCGCGGGAGGGTCCCCTGACGCGGGCATCCTTATCTCGCCCCTCCGCAGTCCCACCCCGGCGGATTCCGATGGCGGGCGGCGAAATCGTCACGGAGACGATCGACTCGCAGGTGCTGCGGGGGAACCCGCTCGGAGACCCCACCCGCAGGGACGTGACGATCTACCTGCCGCCGAAGTTCGACCCCGCGAAGCGATATCCGGCCGCCTACGCGATCGTCGGGTACACCGGCACGGGGAAATCCCTCCTGAGCGTGGACCCGCTCGGCGAGGACCTCAGGGCCCGCCTCGACCGGCTGATCCGCACGGGGACGATGGGCCCGATGATCGTCCCGATGGTCGACTGCTTCACGCGCGTCGGCGGGAACCAGTACGTCAACAGCACCGCCACGGGCCGGTACGACGACTACCTCGTGAAGGAGATCGTCCCGTTCGTCGAGTCCCGGTACCGCGTGTCCCGCCGCGGAATCTGGGGCAAATCCTCGGGCGGATACGGGTCGATCGTCCAGGCGATGCTCCACCCGGACGTCTGGAGCGCCTTCGCGGACCACTCGGGGGACGCGTTGTTCGAGTTCTGCTACGTGCCCGACTTCCCGAAGGCGTTGGCGGCGTTCCGGGAGCACGGCGGACCAAAGCGCTGGCTGAACTGGTTCTGGCGGCAACCCGTCCGCCGGAGGACGGAGTTCTTCCCCGTGCTGAACACGATCGGGATGGCGGCGCACTACTCCCCGAATCCCCGGAGCCCGGAGCTCGGCATCGACTTCCCGTTCGACCTGAAGACGGGAGAGTGGCGGCCGGACGTGTGGGCGCGGTGGCGGCGGTGGGACCCCGTGAACATGGTCGCGACCCACGCGGGTGCCCTGCGGCGCATGCGCCTCGCCTACCTCGACTGCGGGACGAAGGACGAGTGGAACCTGATCTGGGGCGCGCGGGTGCTGCACGAGAAGCTCACGAACCTCCGAGTCAAGCACGTTTACGAGGAGTTCGATGAGGGCCACCTGAACATCACCTACCGGTACGACCGGAGCCTGCCCCTCCTCTGGAAGGCCCTGTCCGGTGGATCCCCCGCATAGGCTCCGCGGCGGCGTTCCCAACTTCAAATACCCGAGTCGCTATTCCGGAACCCCCATTGGGGAGGTGTGACAGAGATGGCCATATCGGAAGCCCAGAAGGTCATAAGCCTGGTGGAAAAAGCCCTGAACGCACGCGATCTGAAGAAGTTCAGATCCCTCCATGCCGAGAACGTAGTCCTCCAAGCGCCGGACAACCCCGAACCGGTGCGCGGGGTCGAGTCCGTCGTGAAGTGGTACAAGGGGTTCTTCGACGCCTTCCCGGACATGAAGGCGACCGCGGGGCGCTCCGTGAACCAGGGCGAATGGCTGGCGGTGGAGTACACGATCACGGGGACGCACAAGGGTCCCCTTGCGGGCCCCGGCGGTGCCTCGATCCCGCCGACGAACAAGGCCGTCCGGGTCGCGAACCTGTCGTTGTATCGCGTGAAGGGCGGAAAGGTCGCCGAGGTCCACGAGTACTTCGACCAGCTGTCGTTCCTCACGCAGCTGGGCCTCTCGAACCCCTGAGCGTTACCTTCGACGGTCGAGCGCCTCGTTCGCGAGGCCGTCCGCGAGCGCGAGGTGTCCTGTCATCCGAGGCGCGTGGCGGTAGACGACGCGTGCGAAACCCCGCTCGGCCGCCCGGACCTCCAAGAGGAGCTCTGCGAGGTTCGCCTGCCGGACCCGGTACCGGCCGGTGAGCTGCCGCACGGCCAACTCGCTGTCGCACGTGAGCTCGACGGTTCCCGTCGTGAACTCCACCGCCAACTTCAGCCCCCGGAGGATGGCGCGGTACTCCGCCTCGTTGTTGGTCGCCTTCCCGAGGAACTCCCGATGGCGGCGGAGGACACGATCGTCCGCGTCGCACACGACGACGCCGATCGCCGCGGGTCCAGGATTCCCCCGAGACGCTCCGTCCGTGTACACGCGCACGGTCCCCGACGCGAGGCCTTTGGCGGCGATTCCCACGGTCTTGCCCCGAGGGCGAGGTGCCCCTTTGTCATTTGCGACTCCGAACCCTTCGTTCGCTAACGAGCCACCTCTGCCTTCTTCTCCTCGAGCAGCTCGATCGCGATCTGTTTCCCGAGTCCGGGGTACTTCCCGAATCCCTCCATCAAGGATGGGACCCGCTCCACGAGGATGCCGTTCTTCGTCGGCCAGAGTTCTAGCTTGTCACCGGGGCGGACTCCGAACCGCTCGCGGAGCTCCGCGGGGATGTGGATCATGCCACGGCCGGTGACCGTCACGAGGACCACGCCTTGACGAGGTCGTTCATTCCGATGAATGTTTGCACGATCGAGCCTGCAACAGATGGACGAGCGGTTCCGCGCGCTTTCTCGAAGCAATGGCCGAAACGTAAGCGTCCGAGGACCGTTGCGTCTGGCATACGTTGATGCGACGCCGCCGATTTCGGGCCCTGTGGCCGCGGCGCTGCGGCGATTCTGGGCCCGCATCCGCGGGCTCCCGTGGCGGCGGTTCGCGGCAGGCGGGCTGGCGGGGTTCGCCGCCCTCCTTCTGACCCTCCTCATGCGCATCTTCGGCCTCGGTGTCTTCCTCCCGGACGTCGCGGTCGACTTCGCCGTCGGCCTCGTCCCCGGTTCCGTGGAGTCCGCCTTCATCCGCGCGATGGGAGGCGGCGCGAAGGTGCTGGCGATCGTCGTCGCGGTCGTCCTCATCCTGTGCGCCTACGGGCTGGCGGCGGTGTTCTACCGTCGCGTCGAGAGCGTGCTGAAGAACCGATGGCTCGTGATCGCCGCGTACACGTTCGGCTCCTCCCTCGCGATCCTGCTCGTCATCCTCCCGCTCCTTGGCGGGGGTGTCGCTGGCTCGAACACGTACCAGGGACCGTGGGCCGCGGCCTTCAGCCAGCTCCTCGGCGGCTGGCTGTTCGCGACCGTGCTCGACCACTTCCTCGTCGAGATCCCCGCGAAACACCCCGAAGGGTTCGCGCTCTCCCGGAGGGATTTCCTGAAGTGGGGGATCGCCTCCGTGATCGTCGCGGTCGGCGCCCTCTACGGTCTCTCGCGCACGATTCCGAACGTCGCCCGCCTCGCATTCGCGTCCGTTTCGGAGATGATCGCGAAGGAGGTCACGCCGACGGAGGAGTTCTACGTCGTCTCGAAGAACGTCGTGGATCCGTCCGTCGACGCGGGGACGTGGCGCCTCGTCATCGACGGCCTCGTCGCGGCGCCGGCGACGCACACGTACGAGGAGTTGCGCGCAATGCTCCCCGTCGAGGAGTACGCGACCCTCGAGTGCGTGAGCAACGAGGTCGGCGGGAACCTGATCAGCACCGCCAAGTGGTCGGGCCTCCGGCTCGGGGACGTGATCGACGCCGCCAACCCGGAACCGGGCGCGGACTGGGTCCTGTTCTCGTGCGCGGACGGATACACCGTGGGCGTCGAGCTCGCGAAGGCGCGCGACCCCGCCACGCTCCTCGCGCTCGCGATGAAGGACGCGCCGCTCCCCGGGAAGCACGGGTTCCCCGCGCGGGTGCTCGTGCCCGGGAAGTACGGGATGTTCTCCGCGAAATGGGTCACGCGGATCACGCTCGTGCAGGGCGAGGTCCTCGGGTTCTGGCAGCAGAAGGGATGGACGAACGACGGCCGCGTGCGCCCGACCGCGATCATCGCGACGCCGGCGGCGGACTCCGTCGTGAGCGGGCCGGTGAGAATTGGCGGCATCGCGTTCTCCGGGGACAGGGGCGTGTCCCTCGTCGAGGTGAGCACGGACGGCGGGGTCACGTGGTCCGCCGCCACGCTCCGATCGCCGCCAAAGAGCAACCTGACGTGGGTCCTGTGGACGTTCCCGTGGACGCCGCCCGCCGGCGGTTCGCACCGGGTCCTCGCACGAATGGTCGACGGCGCGGGCGTCCCCCAGGAGACCGCGAAGGCTCCGCCGTTCTCCCGGGGCGCCTCGGGGTACGATGCGATCACGCTCCTCGTGTCCGCCTGATCACGTGGCCTTTCGCGGCGATCGCCGCCATCCGAACACAGCGAGGACGGCCCCCAGGAGCGCGACGGCCGCCCCGATCCCGACCCACGCGGGCCCGCGCATGAACGTCGCCGGGAGCAGGTACGCGCCCTGGAGCGCCCATGCGCCGCCCATGAGGAGGACGATGACGCCGACGGCGACGAAGAGGCGCTGCACGATCACCCCGTCCCGAGCGCCGCCAAGATGCGGGAGACGTCGTCCGGGCCCAGGCCCTCACCGTACGGCTCCGTGACGAACGTGAACGCCTTGCCCCGCGCGACGATCTCGATCGTTTCGCCGCCGACGACCTTGCCACCGGGGCCGAGAGGCACGGGCTTCCGTCGCACGTCGCTGGCGGTGCCGCGGGGGATCTCCGCGTTCAGGACGAACCCCTCGAACTTCATCACGTTCCACGCCCCGTGCGTGACGAGCTGTGGCTTGAGGTCGAGGAGGCGGCGGTCCGTGAGGAGGAGCGTGGAGTTCCGGCAGGGGAGCACGAACGCCACCTTCTCGCCGGGCTCGAGGTGCTCCGAGAAAAGCCGGAGTCGCTCGGGGTCTCTCTTCCCCTCCTGGCGGCCGCCGAGGAAGACCGCCGCCTCGAAGGCCCGCTCCGTGTCCGCCATGGCTCGCGCATGGCTCGGCTCACTTATAGGCTTCTCGCGGACCGGGGGCGGTCGGAGGACACGCTCGAGGGCGGAGGACATCAGCGCAGTCCCCAGCCCGGGACGAAGTACAGGATCACCGCTGCGGTGGCGAGCAGCGCGGCACCCAAGGCGATCACGATCTTGCCCGCGCGCCTCCCCCAGCGGTCCGGCTCCCACCACCACAACGACGTCCCCAGAACGACCACGCCCACGCCGACAAAGAGAGCGAGCATCGGGGAGAAGATCAGGACGACGAAACCCGCCACGGCGACCCAGCCCGCGTACTCGGGGCTCACCCGACCGAGGAGGACATCGCGCTCCAGGTATTCGACAGGTTGTTCTCCGCGCTGCACGGGGCGCTCCTTCTCATCCAGCACGACGTCCGTGTAGCGGCCCGCGCTCGACATCGGGAGTCACCATCTCATGGGCCAAGGGACCACTTAAGGCTTCCTCGGGATGTCCCCGGCGAACGCGAGTCGGGACCCCGCGTCTATCCGCGCGTGAGGATCCACGCCCCGAGGAGGACGAGGAGAAGGATGACGAGGCCGACGACTGTGAGCCCGATGTCCCACGGCCGCATCCCTCGAAGGGCGCGAGCGCCACCGCGTGTGGTCATCAGCACGTCTCGGGACATATCCCGCACGGAGCCTCATCCCGCCGCAAGCCTAAGAAAGTATCGTGGCACGAAGCCGTGCCATCGTTCGCGCACGACGTTTCGTCAGGACGCCAGGTGCTTCTTGAAGAAGTCCGTAATCGCGTTGTAGCACGAGACGCGGTTCTTCAGCTTCAGGACGTCGTGGCCCTCGTCCTCGAACACGAGGTAGTCGACCTCCTTGCCCTTCGCCCGCAGGGCCTCGACAAGGTCGCGCGTCTCGCGCTCGACCACGCGCGGATCGTTCTTCCCCTGGATGGCGAGGAGCGGGCTCGCGAGGTTCTCGATGTGCGTGCGAGGGGACCGCTCGACGAGGAACGCGCGGTCCTTCGACTTCGTCGGGTCGCCGACGGAGACCGCAAAGTACGGCTTCCACGTCTCCGGCAACCGGTCCATGAACGTGAGGAGGTCGTACGGCCCGAACATGTCCACGGAGGCGGCCCAGAGGTCCGGGTGTCGCGCCGCCAGCGTGAGGCTCATGTACCCCCCGTAGGAGCGGCCGACGACGCCGGCATTGTGCGCGTCGATGCGCGTGTCCTTCGGCAACACCTTTCTCATCGCGTGGACGTGGTCGAGCCGGTCCTTCCCGCCCCAGTCGTGGTCGACCTCCTTCATGTAAGACATTCCATAGCCCGAGCTCCCCCGGACGTTCGGGACGAACACCGCAAAGCCGTTGATCGTCAGGAACTGGATCAGCGGCATCGAGAACCACGCGAAGTCCGGCCGCTCCTGGCCCTGGGGGCCCCCGTGGACGTAGTAGACGAGGGGCCGCCGGCCCTTGAACCCGAGTTCCTTTGCGGGAAGGTAGAGCCGCGCGGAGCACCGCGTGCCGTCGAACGAGGTGAACGAGGCGTCCTCGCCGGCGGACATCCAGGAATGCGGGATTCCGAGGACGCGCTCCCGCGTGTGCCGCACGGGGGACCGCCTCTTCCCTTCGAGCGTGTAGATCTGCGTCGGCGAGGTGGCGGTGGAGAACGAGGTCGCGTACTTGTCCGTTGCCTCGTCGTATCGAATCGACTCGAGGACGCCGTTCGCGAGCTCACCGCGCCCGACGAGGACCGTGTCGAGGCGCATCTTCAGCGAGGACAGGTCGAACGTGCCCTCGTACGCCCACGAGGCGCCGTCGATGTTGTAGTGGACGCGGTACCGGTCGTCCCGCACGTGCCACAGTTCCCCGAACTCGCCCTTCCCCTTGTGGGCGGCCCCTGTGATCGCGACGGGCTTCATATTGTCCGGCCGCGCGAGGTCGAAGTACGCGAGGCCGCCCGCATCATCGAACAGCGAGGTCACGAAAAGGAGCCCGCGGTCGTCGTCGACGAAGTGGCATCCGTAGATCCCGTTCGGCGGGACCGTCTCCCCGGGCTTGCGCTGCTCGATCGGCGTTCCGTACAAGAGCTTGCGCTCCCCCTTCCCCTTCTTCCAGAGGTAGAGGACGTTGTCGCCCGCGGAGTACCCGTCGATCATGACGATCTTCGCGTGGTCCTCGCTCACGCCGTCGGCGCCACCGCCCCACTTACTCTCCGCGAGCTTGACGACCTTGCCCGTCCCGAGGTTCCCCTGGTAGCTCGTGATGAGCGACTCCTTGCGCGATTCCGCGGCGAAGTAGATGACGTTCCGGCCTGGGTCCGGACGGCCCGCGTGCACGCGTTGGTTCGCAAACGTCTCCGGCGCAAACGGCTCCGGCAGGCCGCCGTTGATCGGGACGAGCATCGGCTGGTAGTTCTCGTCCCCGTTGTGGTCGAGGCTCAGGAGGATCTTCTTGAGTTTCGAGAAGACGTAGTACGGGAGGCCTGGCATGAGGTGCGGGTTCTGGAGCGCGAGGTCCGGCGGGATGAGCGGCTCCGGGACGCTCCCGTCGCGGTCCATTGCGTACAGGCTGATGTGGCCGCCGAGGTTGCTCTCGAAGAAGATGCGGTCGCCGACCACCTGCGGCTGCAGGAATAGCCGCGCGGACAGGAGGGAT
>DATEUK010000093.1:0-11680 GCA_035283165.1 Thermoplasmata archaeon | reverse complement strand
AGGATTCGAGCCGCCAGCGCAGCCCGCACGCCCGTCCCGATGAACCCAATCCAGCGACATCGTTCCGGGGTTGAACCTGGTCGACCGCGAGTCGCCCACCGATTGCGATCAGGCTAGGAGGTTCACAAGGGAACGTCGCCGGCGGAGGGGAGTCGGCTCGGCTCAATGCTGCCGAACCACACCTTCGACCCCGTCGAAGTCGGAATCGAAGGAAACGATCTCCGAGACTCCCTCGCGAGCTATGACCCCGAGGCTGACCGCATCCGAAACGGACAGTTTTCCCCCGAAGGTCATCCAGCGGTCTACCGCGGTCTCAAGGAGGTCGGAGTCGGCGTACCGAACCTCGCAGGCATCGCGGAAATAGTGAAAGAGCTTCAGCCCTTCACGCACCCCGACCCGGCCCCCAATCTGCGTCACGGCCTCCGAGACGACGAAATCCGACACAACAGGGCGCCCTCGGATCGTCCCGGCAATCCGACGGGCGTCGCCATGCCATCGGTCCCGCCGGTTCGCAGCCGCGATGAAGAAACTGGCGTCGGCGAAAGTCACTTCCCGCCCCTCTGCACACGGCGCTTCGCCTGGACCGCGTCGCCCGCGTACTCGACCATGCCGAGGATGTCGCGGAGGGACATCCGCTTCCGAGGGACGACCCGGATCTCCCGACCCACCTCCTCCCAGACCAGCTCGTCGCCCGGCTCGATGCCGTGCTTCTTCCGGATGGGGGCGGGGACGACGACCTGATACCCCTTTGAGACCTTCGTTCTACTGTGTGCCATGGATATTCACAGTATACAATGGTCTCACAGTACTTAGCGTTGCCATACCCCCGGATCCGGTGGACCTTCATCTCGGGGATCCTGCCCGACGAACCGGTACTCCGCTGCAGCACCGCCCGTGAGCCTCTTCGGTCGACCCTCGTCGAAGTGAGGTTGAGGATGTGGTGCGTCCTCGACGCATCCGCTGCTACCGCGTCGAATTTCACGAGACGACGCGCGCCTTCGTGATCGTGACCGCCTTGCGTGGCCGGTCGTCCGCGTCCTTGGGCACCTTCGCGATCCGGTCGACGACATCCATCCCCGCGACGACCTTCCCGAACGCGGGGTGCTTCGGGTTGAGGCGGTGGTTGTCCGCGACGTTGATGAAGAACTGGCTCCCGCCGGTGTTCGGGCCCGCGTTCGCCATCGAGATCGTCCCCCGCGCGTTCCGGTTCTCAGGTGGGAGCTCGTCCTTGATCGCGTATCCCGGGCCACCAAATCCGGTGCCCTTCGGGTCCCCACCCTGGATCATGAACCCGTCGATAACCCGATGGAAGATCGTCCCGTCGTAGAACCCCTTCTCGACGAGCTTCCGGAAGTTGCCCGTCGTGATCGGCATCATGTCTTCGAACAGTTCGATCGTCACGTCGCCCATCGTCGTCTGCAGGAGGACGCTCGCCATGGCCCCGCCAACTGTGCCTCGTATGTAAAGCCTATGAATCGCTTTCGAGGACCGCGAAACGCGCGTCCCACATCCGCGCGGCTTCCGTCCGGCGCACACGAGAATGGCCGGCGAGGGTGCCCCCGTCGACGATGTTCGTCACGACGCGCTGGATGCAGACCCGATCGTCCGCGGGCGCTTGGGGAGTCAGGTCCGGTTGTCGGCGGCGTTCGCGGTGCCCTTCGGCGGGGGTCGCCATTGTCCATCCGCGCCGCGGACCAACCTCGGCAGGGGCGTGCCGAAACTCCAGTAGAGCCCCTCCGGATCGGAGACGATGAAGCCACGGGTCCCGACGGGCGAGTCCTGGACCGGCCGCACGACCCGGGCGCCTGCGGCGACCGCGCGCGCGAACAAGGCGTCCGGTTCCTCGGTCTCGACGTGGACGGAGAAGGCCGGATACCCTTCGGTGGCGGCCGCGATCGTGACAAGGTCGGCGATCGAAGTGCGGCCGGCGTCCGCGGTGTACAACATGACGCCACCGCCGCGAGGCCAGCGAAGCATCGCGAAGGCGATCGTGTCCTCCGTCTCCCCGTCGTACGCGACGACTTCCTCGAATCCGAAGGCGGTCACGAGGAATCGGATCGCGGCCCGAGGGTCGCGATATCCGAGGTTCGGAACGACGGGCGCGTCCATGGTTCTCACACCGCCAGAGCACGCCATTCCACTAATGAACTTGCACGGGGGAGGGGTGAAACGCCCCCGCGGGGACTCGAACCCCGGTTTGAGGCTCCGCAGGCCCCGGTCCTATCCAAGCTAGATTCCCACGATGTAGGGAGGGGTTAAGAGGGTCACACCGGACAAATTCCCCTCCCGGGCGGTGGAATCCCCTGCACGCCGTCAGCGCCTGTCTCTTCTTCCTCATCACGACGAGGCCCGTTGCGACTTCAGCGCCGGCCTCGGATTGCCGCCGTGACGGCGTTCGGCTCACTTGGACAGGTCGATGATCACCCCTCGATCGACGTCCCCGATGTCGATGTCGTAGATGGTCGTCGTCGTTGGCGGTGTGACGATGAGGACGTCGCTCTGGCTCCAGGCCCCGGTCGGGAGGTGGCGCATCCACTTGACCCATCCGGTCGCCGTGCCCACGACCACGTCGTCGATGAGGTCCCCGTCGACGTCTCCCGCGCGCAACGTGAACATCGCGTCGGCCCCGGCCATGACGAGGATGTCGCTCCGGATCCACGGCCCGTTGCGCCACCAGTGGACCTTCCCCGCACTCGTCCCGGCGACGACGTCGAGGAGCCCGTCCCCGTCGAAGTACCCGACGTCCACGGAAAGGGCGGCGTTCGTCGCGCTCAGGCTCGTGAACGACACAAACGCAGGGCCCTCGTAGATGCGGACGTTCGTCCCGGTCGCCACGACGATGTCGTTGTCCGTGTCGTTGTCCACGTCCGCGATGCTGAGGTCGTACGCCTCCGCCGCCAAGTTGATGACCTGGGGGGCGGGGAAGGTGCCGTTCCCGCCGTTCCGGTAGATCCGGACCTGGGAATTCTGCGTCCCGACGACGACATCCTTGTCGCCGTCCATGTCGGCGTCGGCGACCTTGATCGCCTTGACGGCGATGTTCGCCCCCAGGCTCGCGATCGTGGTCCGCGTCCATAGGCCATCGTTTGCGTACCAGTAGATCTTGCCGTTGTGCGTCCCGACGACGAGGTCGTTGTCGGCGTCTCGGTCGATCCGCCCCGCGGCGACCGCGCGGCCTTCGCCGACCGGGCTGGCGGGGACGTCCACCGTGAACTTCTCCCACGTGCGGCCGCGCCCCCCGGTGTTCCGGTACCACCACACGTATCCCGCCTGATTGCCCACGGCGACGTCGAGGTCCCCGTCTTCATCGAGGTCCGAGAATACGCTCTGGAAGAACGGTCCGCCCCCCCACGGCGGGTCCTGCTGACTCGGGCTCGGCTGGTAGCTCTCGATCAGGTACTCGGACCACAGGCGATCGTTGTCGTTGAAGACGGAGTACCATTTCGTCCCGAAGACCGGGTGGGAGTACTCCTGGATCGCGCTCGCGATGTCCAGCGACCAGCGGGCCCCCCGGACGACGATCTGCGCTGACAGCGCGTAGTTCTCGTCGCGATCCGACAGCTCCTTGATCTGGAACCCGTACGCATTTCTATTGGGCACCCAAGGGTCGGGGTTCGGGTTCGACAGATCCACGGCGAAGGCGTAGTGTCGCACGTCGTCCACCGTGATCGGTCCCACGGGAGGGGTCCCCGGCCTCCTCCAGATCTGCACACCGTCGACGTAGTCCGAGATGGTCACATCGCCCGCCGAGACGCCGGCGTCCGTGGTGTTCACCCGGACCCGGACGTACACCGTGTCCGTGAACGCGAACTCGATCGACGATTGGGTGTGCGCGGCATCCTTGAAGAACTCGACCGCGGGAAAGTCCGGCGCGGCCCCGTTCGCGTCCGTGACCGTGATCGCGTCAACCGTGTTGAACTGGTTCCGGGGCGGCGGGACGATGTTCGCCCGCAGGCCGATCTCCAACGGATACCTCCCGTACTTGGGCTGAACGCCGTCGTACCCGTATGCGGTGGAGTTCGTGCCGAATCGATGTTCGAAGATGTAGAAGTCGCTGACCTCCTGGAGGAAGGCGAAGGCGTGCGTGCTCGACGGCTTCGTGTTCGCGCCGACGGGCTGGTTGTACGGGGCTTCCCCGTACACGACGGGCACCGGGGGGACGCCGTCCGCGTTGTACAGCACGAAGCGGTTGAGGATGTCGAGATTCCTCAGGTACTGCGACGCGACGATCACCACGACGACCTCGCCCTTCTTGAACGTCCGGGTCTCGTTCGCGGCCCAGCGTTTCTTGTCCCACTCCGTCGCGTTGTAGATCGCGAACGTCTGGAACTCGTTCCGATGGAACAGGTCGAGGGGACCGAGCGAGGACGACCCGTTGCCGCCCTCCTCGTCCGGGTTCCTGATGACCGCGAAGGTGACTCGCGACTCCGTCCCACGCCCCCGGAGATCTTCGGCCCGGAGAATGACGATCCCGCCGTCCCAGTTCGGCTCGGGCAGCATGTTGTCGGCTTCGTCGTAGCGGGTGAAGACGCCGTCGTTCGCGACGTGATCCCCGTGGGTCCCATCGTCGTAGAGTCGCACGGTCGCGCGGGGTCCGAAGGTGAACGTCGCACGGACGTCGGCGCGATTCAGGTCCCCGTCCCGGTCCTCGACCCTCGCGTAGAGCCCGAAGGGCAGGCCCGTCCGGGGGGTGTCCCGGGTCGTTTGGGTGGACGCGTCGCCGTCGAGCCACTTCTCGAGGAAGACCGGAGGGTGCGCGCCCGACGGCCCGTGGAGCTCCTCCGACCAGACGATCACGGAGGCCTCGCGGTCGACGACGGATAGCGTGATCCGGTCCGATTCGAGGACGGAGCGGTTCGTGTACGACCACGTCTCGCCGGCATTCCAGTCTCTGTCGGCGCCGTCGATGCCGTACGAGACGCCCGCGACGCTGCCCCGGGTGTCGAGCGTCTCGGTCTCGAACCCGCTTTCGCGCTCGACGGTGACGAAGAGGTTCGTGCGCCACGATAGGAGGGTCTCCCCGCCGCGGTGCCGTGCGGAGAGCCTTGCACCCGCCCACCCTCCGCCCTCGTCGAGGATCGGAGTGAGTTCGCCGTCCATGTCGGCGCGGATCGTCGCGGGCGGCGTGGGCATCGACGTCACCCAGACGAGGATCGAGGCGAACAGCACGACGGTGATCCCGAGGACGAGGATCGTGCCGATGACCTCCGACACGCCGCGTTCCGATCGCATGGCGGAGGCGGACGGGCCCGTCAGACGGAATACGGTTTACTTACGGCCATCAACATTGATTGCCGGATGTGGTACCGTAGGGCGGCGTCAGGATACATGCCTGTCTGCGGCTTTGAGGGGGGCTGTGACGGTTGATGGCCCCTACCGCGTGGTCCGAGAGGAAAGCGTGAAATACCCGCCGTTCCTCGCCGCCCGCATGGGGAACATGGCGACGTGTGCCTGCGGGTGGACCATCATCTCCCCAATCGGCGCCGAGGACGTCCAGAAGCATCTCCTCATTCACCTCCACGACACCCACCCCGGGACGAAAGTCTCCGACGGGGAACTCCGGACGATGATCAAGGCGGTCTAGCCGGTTCGCGCGATCCTCCCCCCTGGCGCGCAGAAGTGATTTCCTCCTGGATCAGGACGTCGATCCAGTTCGGCCGCGCCGGTTCGAGGACTTCTTTCAGGATGAGGATCGAGCACCACCGCACCCCCGGCATCGCCTCGATTTCCATCGCCGCCTCTTCCGGCTCCGCCAGGGTGAAGCCGAACAGACTGAGGAGGAGCACGCCCGAGGGGGACTCCTGCGTGGACCACAGCCGTTCCCCGAACCGCTTCCGAACGGCGTTCACGACCGCGGCGTGCTTCCCCAGGTCGGTGGTGACTCCGAGTTCGTAGAACACCAAGCCTTCCTGGCGCTGCGGGTTGATGACCGCGCGCACGAGCACGGCCCCGGAATCAAGGAGCTTCCGCGTTCGGTATTCCGCCATCCGCGGGGTGATGGACAGCCCTTCCGCCACCTCCTTGTGGCTTGCGCGCGCATTGTACCGGAGGCGCTCGATGATCCTCCAGCCGATCCGGTCCGGGTGCGCATGCCGCTCCCCGATCTCCTCCTCGCCGAGCCCCTGTTTCCGCAGCTCGAAGCGTCCCGCGATTTCCTCCGCGAGCCGCTGGAGCTCCGCGGAGGATGCGCCCACCAGGGAGACCGAGAACGTCGGCCCGAGGTAGTCGAAGGCCTGCAACACGCCCGGGAGGCCCCGAGCATGTTGAATCGCGCTGATCTTCGTCGCCACGTTCATCGCCTCAAACCGGTACAGTGCCAGGCATCGGAGTCCGAACGCGGCGAGCTCCGGCGTCGCTTGGTAATACTTGATGAACCCCGACTCCTCCATCCTGCGGACGCGAAGGCGGACGGTCTTCTCGTCGAGACGGAGCTTCCGTGCGATTTCGGGGGGCGTCAGGGGCTTCCGCGTGAACGCCCGAAACCCCGTGTCCTGGTACGCGAGCTCGCAGAAGATGCGCACATCCGTGGCGTCCAACGGGTTCCTCAGTCACGGAAGGGCTCTTAAGACCAGCGGGGACGCGCGACCCATCCCGGCGGCGGTCTGGTCGTCTTGTCGTTTTCGGGCATCGCGCTCCCGGGCATGGCATATCGTCCCCCCCACATGCGCTGGACTATGTCGCAAACCCAGACGGCAGCAAACGTGCAGAACGGTGTGAACGTGGATCAGTTGGTGGGAACGATCAAGGCAGTCCAGGGGAGGCCGGATCTCGCGAACTTCCGGTTCCGCTCGACGAGTCGGTGGGACGGCGGGGCCCGGGGGCACACGACGATCAAGTCCTTCTTCGGGGCCGGTCAGGAGGACACGAGCCGGAAGGTGGAGTACGTGCTCGAGGGAGACGAGCCTCCGGTGCTCCTGGGAACGAACACCGCGCCCAACGGCGTGGAGACGGTGCTGGCCGCGCTGTCGAAGTGCCTGACCGTCTCGTTCGTCTACCCCGCGGCCGCACAGGGCATCACGGTGGAGTCCCTCGAGTACACGATGGAGGGCGATGTGGACCTCCACGGCTTCCTCCACCTGTCGGACAAGGTCCGGCCGGGCTTCCAGAACATCCGCGTAACGGCGCGGGTGAAGGCCAACGCCCCCAGGGCGAAGATCCAGGAACTTCTGGAGTACGCCACGACCATCTCGCCGGTCTTGGACACCCTCCGAAACCCCGTCCCGATCAGCGTGGAACTCCAATAGACGGAACAAGGTGGACCGCGTCTCCCCTCCCGGCGCGGCCCTTCCCCTTTTTTCCGCAGCGCCGCCCAAGCCGTGCATTTGTGGAGGTAGGACGCTTTCTCGCCCGCGATGGGTGTCGCGTCCCTGCGGTCGGTGAACCCCGCCACAGGCGAGGAGGTCGAGCGATTCGAGGAGTTTACCGCCAAGGAAGTCGACACGGCCCTGTCATGGGCGGACTCAGCCTTCCGCGATTGGCGGCGGTCTTCCATCGTACATCGCGCGGAGCAGTTCCGCACGGTCGCCCAGGTCCTGCGCCGCGCCCGCCAATACGCGGAGACCATGGCCCGGGAGATGGGGAAGCCCGTGCGCGACGGGGTCGCCGAGGTCGAGAAGTGCGCGTGGGCGTCCGACATGTACGCGGACCGCGCCGCACAGTTCCTCTCGGACGACTTGATCGAGACGGACGCGCGGCGTTCGCTCGTCCGGTAGAGCCCCTTGGCCCGGTCCTGGCGGTGACGCCATGCCGCCGCGGGATGTCCGCCCGAATCAGGATTCAACCGAACACACCATCCGGACACGTCATCCCGGCGGGCCGTCATTCCCGCCGGGCCTTTTTCGGTTCCTCGGACATCATGGGCCGCGGATTGATCGAACCCATTCTGGCGACAGTTCCCTCACCCGCCGACGCCCTTTTTCATGAGCCGCCGGAGCGCCTCGATCTCGACGGCGGTTCCCATGTACGGGATCGTGTACATCCCCTCGACGAGGTCCGGCGAGAGTGCCGCCAACGAGTCGACCTAGCGCCGGACACCACGCGCTTCCGTTCGAGGAGCTCGTCCTCGAGGCACAAGTCCTCGCGCTTCTTGGCAGCGGCGAGGACGTCCGCGAGCACGTCCCCAGCGTCCCGGGGCTTTCGTGAGCGCCTTCCTGATTGGCGGCTCCGGATCGGAGACGGAGTCGTTGTTGGGCTCCCTCCGTAGACGACGAATGCACGGTCCAGTCTGTCCCCCGCTACTTCTCGCTGAGGAGTCTGTCCAGTTCCTCAAGACGCGCTCGTGGATTCACGAGCCTACTGTCGGCTTCACCGCGAACCTGACCATAGACTATGCCCCATCTATCCCTGTCTCCCTGCTGCTTGCGAAGGAGGTTCACGAACTCGGTGTAGATTGGCAACATCACCGGGTCGTGGAATCTGGGGTAATACGAGATGCAACGCGCTCGCCAGAGGTCCCATTCGTGATAGTCATAGCTGCCCACTGTCACGTCCCAAGGGCTCCACTCCCAGCGGTTCCCCTTCGCGATGTCCTGAAAGACCTTCATCTCTTCGATGATGCGCTCCCGCTCCGCCTCTCTCTTCTGATGTTCGCTTTGCCGTCTCTGATTCCTGTATGTAAGGACTCCGACAACTGCTCCTGCGACAGCTGCGATTGCGGTGAACACGCCCACGTCGGTCAAGCCTCTCCCCGTTCGGCGCAACCCTTGGACGGACATAAGGCTTTGGCGGCGTGACCCGCGTGCCCGTCTCTGTTGCCGCAGGGTATTTGTATCACCCAGGAGATACACTTCCGATGGCCTCCCAGGTGACCCACGTCCGACTGGCGCCGCAAGACCTCGCCTTCATCGACGAGGCGGTGGAGCGCGGGAGGTTCCTCGACCGGACGGACTTCATCCGGAGCGCGGTGCGCCTGCAGATCCACGAGCTGGCGAAGGAGCGCCTGCGAGAGTCCCGGAGTCGCCGCCGCAGTCCCACCCCGATTCCCGATCTCCTCGCCTCCCTTCGGGCCTCCCGGAAGGCGGTCCACCGGGAGATCTGGGGTTGATCCGTGCCTATCTTGACACGGGCGTGTTCCTCGTCTTCCTCGACCGGGACGACTCGAATTCGGAACGCGTCCTGGACGCCGCCGCCGAGGGCCTCTTCCTCCCCGTGATCTCCTTCCACACGTTCCAGGAGGCGACGCACAACCTCCTGGCCCGACGGACGAAGGACGAGGCTTCCTGGCTCCGCTACTTCATGTGGACCCTCCCCGGACTCGAGGTCGTGACGTCGGACCGCCTGCAGGCCCTGCAAGGACGGTACGGGGATCGCGTTGCGGATCCCAGCGACCTGCCGCATGTCCAGGCCTATTTCGCTGCGGAGTGCGACCGGTTCGTCACGGTGAACCGCCGCCTGACGCGGATGGCCATCCGTGAGGTCGTGGCGTTCAGGACCCCGCGGGAGTTCCTGGAGGAACTGGGGCGGCCCGTGGTGGAGACGCCACAGGGCATCTGACCGTCCCATCCGGTCTTATTGACGAGGAATCGTATGGAGTGAGACGCCCCCGCGGGGATTTGAACCCCGGTTAGAGGCTTCGCAGGCCTCTGTCCTATCCAAGCTAGACTACGAGGGCGCGGACCCACCGATGGAGGACGGGGTTATGAAGGTCTCGGAACGCCGCGTCTGCAGAATTCGGCGCCCATCCCCTCGCGTTTCTTCATAGCTTCCGGGACGTGCGCACGGCGAGGGCGCCGAGCACGATCTCTACGATGGCGAACGGGAACGTGGGGAACAGGATGACCGGCAGGAGGGCGCCCAGCCCGATCAGGACGATCCCCAGGACGAGCGCGGGTTGGCGCAAGGGCCGCACCGCCAACAGGACCGCGGTCCCCCCGACCGCGAGCGCCGCCACGGACCAGGCCCCGAGGACCTGCCCGAACGCCGCCGTCCCGGTCCCCGTGAACGCGGGGAGGCCGACCGTCACGAACCCGATCGCCCCGAAGAAGAGGTTGAACGCCGCCGTCGCGACGAAGACCCAACGGCGGGGGCCTTTGGCGGCGCGTTCCTTCGCACCCGGTCGCGCGAGGAGCACCGCAACCCCGAGCGCGATCTCCGGGATGCCGAGGACGAACAACGTGAAGAGGATCAGAAGGACCCCGACGACGATCATGCCCGCGGCGAGAACGGCGGCGGGTCCGGGGCGAGGCCGCACGGCGAGGACGAGCGCGAACGCTCCGAGCACGATCACCGCCAACAGCACGGACGAGACGATCTGGAAGAGCAAGGCGTCCTCGCCGCCCGTGCCGCCAAACGCCTTGGTCCACGTCGTGGACACGAGCGCGATGCCGAAGAGGAGGTTGATGACGGCGGTGACCGCGAGGATGCCGCGGAGGAGCCGGGGACGGGCCGGCGCAGGCTGGGGTGGCGGGGCTTCCATGGGAGTCGGCCGCTGTCACGGGCGGAAGCCCGTTTAAGGGCTCCGTACGTGGGATAACTATATCGCGCGACGGGCGTTTCGAGCGGTCCCGATGCACCCCGCGAAGCGCATCCACGCCGCCAAGTCCGGGAAGCTGAGGGACAAGACGATCGTCCTCGGCGTCACGGGGAGCATCGCCGCCGTGGAGACCGTGAAGCTCGCGCGCGAGCTCATTCGCCACGGCGCGCACGTCGTGCCCGTCCTGTCGAAGGACGCGATGGAGATCATCCACCCGAACGCGCTCCAGTTCGCGACGGGCCGCGACCCGATCACGAGGCTCGACGGCACTGTACCCTACATCGAGCTCGTGGGCACGGGCGGCACGGCGGACCTCGTCCTCATCGCGCCCGCCACGTCGAACACGATCGCGAAGATCGCGTTGGGCATCGACGACACGGTCGTGACGACGTTCGCGCAGAACGCGCTGGGCGCCGGCATCCCGATCCTGATCGCGCCCGCGATGCACGAGACGATGTACGCGAACCCGCTCATCGCCGCCCATCTGAGGACGCTGGAGTCGCACGGCGTGGACATCGTGACGCCGAAGTTCGAGGAGGACAAGGCGAAGCTCGCGGAGGTCGACGAGATCGTCGCGCGCGTGATCCGCCGCCTGGGTGGCGGTCCCCTGGCCGGGAAGAAGGTCGTCGTGATCGCGGGGGCGACCGCGGAGCCGATTGACGACGTACGGATCGTGACGAACCGCTCGAGCGGGGAGACGGGCCTCGGGCTCGCGCAGGCCGCGTTCGAACTCGGGGCGGACCTGGAGGTATGGCTCGGCCGCCACCACGTCCATGTGCCGCCGTACCTCCATCCCCGCACGTTCGAGACGACCGCGGACCTGGCGGCGATGGCGAGCGAGATGGCGGCAGACGTGTGCGTCGTCCCGGCGGCGATCAGCGACTTCGCGCCGGTGAAGGCGAGGGGGAAGATCCCGTCGCGGGATGGACCCGTGTCCCTCGATCTCCACCCGACGCCCAAGGTGCTCCCCGCCCTGCGGAAAGGCGCGAAGATCCTCGTCGCGTTCAAGGCGGAGGCGGACGTGTCCGCCGCGGAGCTCCGGGAGCGGGCGATGGGCCTCCTGAGGGAGGCGGAGCTGGACTTCGTCGTCGCGAACGACGTCGCGAAGGTCGGCAAGGGGAGGACGTCGATCCTCATCCTCGACCGCGAGGGTCGGAGCGCGGAGCACACGGGGTCGAAGACCGACGCCGCGGACGCGATCTGGAGGGT
>DATEUK010000092.1:0-11736 GCA_035283165.1 Thermoplasmata archaeon | reverse complement strand
TACCATTCCGCGATTCCTTGAAATATCACGGTAGGATGGTCTGGCGGGGGCCGAATCATGGCGGCACAACCGAAACCGGGCGCGATCGTGCACGTGGAGATCATTGCGAAGGAGACGGCGGGCGTGAAGAAGTTCTTCTCCTCGCTCTTCGGGTGGAAGTTCGAGGACATCCCGCAGATGGAGTACACCATGTGGTCCGCGCCGAGCGGGCCGGGCGGCGGATTGATGGCGCCGACGCCGGAAACGCCGGGGACGGGCCAGCCGCTGAACTACATCTATGTGAACTCGATCGGCGAGATCGCGCCGCGGATCGAACGCGCGGGCGGGAAGATCCTCGTCCCGAAGACGACGATCGGCGGCGGGCGATCGTTCGCGTTCTTCTCGTACCCGGAGGGGATGATCTGGGGTCTCTACGAGGTCGTGAGGAGACCCGCGCAATCCCGCAAGGCCTCGGGGAAGCCGAAGGCGAAGAGGGCACGGAAGTAGAGCCAGGCGCGCTCCCTTTAGACGGGAGGTCGGAGGGGCGCACGGACTTCGGGTACGTGAGCACTCCCATCGTTCCTCGCGAAACCCATTTGGCGGGAGACGTCCTCGCCGGCGCCATGGCGCTCGGAATCCAGATCGTCTACGACTGCGCGGACCCGCGGCGGCTCTCCGAGTTCTACGCGGCCGCGCTCGGCTACAAGCTGCAGGATCCGCCCGAAGGCTTCGCGACGTGGGAGGCGTTCCTGACATTGATCGGCGTCCCGGAGGAGGAGTGGAACGACGGGAGCTCAATCGTGGATCCCGAGGGAAAGGGTCCGCGGATCTACTTCCAGAGGATGGACACTCCGAAGCCCGCGAAGAACCGCCTGCACCTCGACCTGAACGCGAGCGGCGGCCGGAAGGTCCCGGAGGCCGAGCGCCGCCTGCGGATCGACGCCGAGGTCGGACGCATCCTCGCGCTCGGGCTTGGGGCGATGAAGGCGAGCGAGAGCGACGACGCCAATTGGTATTTCGTTACGATGTTCGACCCGGAGGGCAATGAGTTCGACGTCCACTGAGCGTGCCGGTGCCTTAGGCTTTTCCGGCGCCGGGCGTTGGGGCCTCCGTGGCTCGTATCATCTTCCACGTCGACCTCGACTCCTTCTACACCGCCGTCGAGGTGCGCGAGCGCCCGGAATTGAAGGCGAAGCCGGTCATCGTCGGCGCCGACCCGAAAGCCGGGAAGGGCCGCGGTGTCGTTATGGCGGCCTCGTACGAGGCACGTGCTCAGGGCGTGAAGGCGGGCATGCCGATCTCCCTCGCGTGGAGGAAGCTCCCGGACGCGGTGTACGAGCGCCCCAACTACGAGTTGTACGGGACGGTCTCGGAGAGCGTGATGAACGTCCTGCGGGAGTTCGCGGACAAGTTCGAGCAGGCGAGCATCGACGAGGCGTACATGGACGTCACCGCCAAGACGACGTGGCCCTCCGTCCGGGACTACGCGCTGGCCGTGAAGGCGGCCGTCCGCGAACGGGAGGGGCTCACGTCCTCGGTCGGGGTCGCGCCGAACAAGTCCACCGCCAAGATCGCGGCGGCGCACCAGAAGCCGGACGGGCTCACGATTGTGCCGCCCGCCCAGGTCGAGTCGTTCCTCGCGCCACTCCCCGTGAACGCGATCAGCGGCGTCGGGGAGAAGACGGAGCGCATGCTCCACGAGCTCGGCGTCCGCACGATCGGGGACTTGGCGGCGTTCCCAGGGAAAAAGCTCACGGCGATTCTCGGGCGCAACGCCGTTTGGCTTTGGGGCATCGCGCGCGGGATGGAAGAACTGCCCGTGGAGGAGCGGCCGGACGCGAAGTCGATCAGCGTGGAGCGAACGTTCGAGCGGGACGTCACGGATTGGTCGGAAGTCCTGGAGACGCTCGGCAGCGTCGCGGACAACGTCCACCGCCGCGTGAAGCATGCGCAGGTCACGTTCCGCACGGCGGGACTCAAGATCCGTTTCGAAGGATTCGTCACCCACACGAGGGACCGCACGCTGCCGACGTGGACGGACGACCGCGAGCTCCTGATGTCCACGATGCGCGAGTTGGCGGCAGAGTTCGAAGGGCGGGACCGTCCCGTTCGGATGCTCGGCGTGCGGGTCGCCAACCTCCGGACACCCAGGGGGACGCAGGCGACCCTTCATTGACTACTCGATCGTCTGCCCCTTCAGGATCGCCTTCAGCATCAGCGGGGTGGACAACGTCGTCACCAGCGTCATGATCACGATGGCGGAGTACATGTCCGCTCCGATGAGGCCCGTGGTGAGACCGACCTCTGCGAGGAGGAGTTCCATCATGCCCCTGGCGTTGAGGCCGACAGCGAGGCCCGCGAGCTCGCGGCCGCGCAACCCCGCCATCGTTCCACCGATGAGGCCGCCGGCCACCTTCCCGACGAACGCGACGGCGGTGATCACGATCACGAGGAACCAGTTCGACGTCTGGAGGACGACGTTCAGGCCCACGAACGCGAAGAAGAACGGGGCGAGGAAACCGAGGCTCACGGAGCGCACGCTGGTCTGCACGATGATGAACGGGCCTTCGCCGAGCGTCTCGCGCGTGAGGAAGACGCCCGCGTAGAAGATGCCGATCGCGAAATGGAGGCCCAGCGTCTCCGACGCGACCCCTATGGCGAGGGCGATGATGAGGACGACGGCGAACCCCGCCTCCGGCGTCCGGAGTCGGGCCACGATGCTGGCGAGGTACCTCCGGGCCCCCGGCGTGCGCGGTGCGCGCCGGAGCAGCCAGCCGAGGCAGTAGATGATTCCGATGAAGGCGAGCACCTCGACGACGCTGACCGCGAGCTCGGTCGTCGGGAACCCAGCTCCCCCACTCGCATGGAGTGCGATGACGATCCCAAGGAGGGCAAAGGCGGTCACATCGTTCGCCGCGGCGACGGTCACGATTCCCCGGCCCAACCTCGTGCCGAGGAGGTGGAGGTCCATGAGGATGCGGATGCTCACGGGCAATGCGGTCACGGCCATCGCGGTTCCCAGGAACAGGGAGCCGACGAAGTCCATCCCGAGCCCCTGCGCGAGCGCGTATCCGAGGCCGAAGGGGAAGACGAACTCCGTCGCGGCGATGATGTACATGCGGTCTTGGAGCGCCCTGCGAAGCCCCTCTGTGCCGACCTCGAGCCCCGCAGAGAGGACGAGGAAAACGATGCCGAACGTCACGACGACCCCGAGGGCGGCGCCGAGATCCGTCGCCGGGTCCGGGTTGACCCACGCGAGGACCGCGGGGCCGAGGATGATCCCTGCGAGCACCTCGCCGATCAGAGGCGCCTGCTTCGCCCGACGGAACAGCTCCCCAGCCAGCCTGGTGACTACGAGGACGAGGAGAAGGACGAGAAGGAATTCCATCGGGCTGGTTCCACCGCCGCCACGCTGGATTTCCTATTTGGAAGCTGCGCTCTCCGTATCGAGAGAGAGGCCAAGGTCCCCGCCCGGGAAGGTCGAGGCTGCTCAAGTGTATGCCGGGCGTCGGGGCGACTCGTTGCCGCTGGACCGCAGGGCGTCCGCAAACGCGGCCAGGTCCGCGACGACGAGGTCGGGGCCCGCGTCCTTCAGCTCCACGGCGTACTTCTCCTGCCGCCGGGCGTCTCCCACGAACGCCGTACGTGCGCCGATCGCCCGTCCCGCCAGCACGTCCTCTGGCCGGTCGCCCACCATCCAAGAATCCCTCGGGCTCAGACCGAGGTCCTTGCACGCCGCGAGGAGCATGCCCGGCTTCGGCTTCCGACACGGGCAGCCATCCCGCAACTCGTGCGGGCAGTAGTACACGTTCTCCATGCGGACCCCGGCTTTCGCGAGCTCGCGAATCATCTTCCCGTGGATCCGGCGGAGGCCCTGCTCGGTGATCCAGCCCCAAGCGACCGCGTCCTGGTTCGAGATCACCGCCATTCGATACCCGAGGCCCTGAAGGGTATGGAGCGCCTTCGGGACGCCCGGATTGAGCGTCAGCTCCGCTGGCGCGCGGACTCCCCCCTCCCGGTCCACGTTGATCGTGCCGTCCCGGTCGAGGAACGCGACGGGCGCGGCGGCGTGCGGGACCCGACTCGCAGGGCGGTGGCGGCGCACGGAGACCTCGGGAAGCCCGCCCTGGTTGTACGTGTCCACGATTGCCCACTTGGCGAACGGGTTGCGGGTCCCCTCGAGCGCCTCCTCGGCGGTGCGCCACGCGACCTCTGCGATCTCGTCCTTCTTGATCCGGAATCGCTCCGAGCGGAGCGTACCCCGGTACACGAACCCAAGCGTGAACGTGGGCTTGCCCGGGAACCCGGACAGATAGACGGCGAGCGGAGCGTCGATTCGGACGGGGACCCCGAGCTCCTCCTCGCACTCTCGCCGCGCGGTGTCCTCCGGCCCCTCTCCGAACTCGAGGAACCCGCCGGGGAGGTTCCAGTATCCCTTCGAGAACCCCCGGGAGGCCATCTCCATGAGGACCTTCCCGCGGCGCACGAAGACGACTTCCGCCACGAGGCGGGGCATCGTCATGTACACGGCCTTCTTCACGAGGCCGTCGACGTCCGCGCGGGAGAACACGGAGTCCCTCTGGAACCACTCCTCCGGGTGATAGGACAGGTTCGGCTTTGCGCGGTGCACGACCTCCGTTCCGAAGTCCATCCGGGCGGTCCTCGCGAGGGGGAACGGCACAGCTTCGGAGTCGGTCGGAAACCTCCACACCCCCCGGTCGTGGACGAGGTACACCTGCCCGTCCGTTTCCACGAAAAGGTGCTCCGGCTTGCGTCCCTTGCCGTGGCCCATACGCGCGAGGAACGAGGCGTCTCGCTATAACCATTCGTCAACGAAAATAGGGAAGGGGAAGCCCGCTCCGCGGGCTTCGTTGGTTCAGGAGAGCATGCGGAACCACAGGGCGCCCCACGGGACCGGGGTCACAGGCTCCGGGGGTGTCGGGAATGGCCGCGGGAGATTCCACCCGAGAAGCGACATGCCACCGGGCGCCTTGCCGGTCATGTTGCTCTGCACGCCGGGCCCTCGGGGAGCTACGATCTCGCCGTCCAGCGGGGGTGTTGCTGTCGGGGGTTCCGCCGGCAATCGGATCGAGCTTCCGCTGCTGGTCGCGTTGTCCTCGTCCTGGACCACCGGAGGCTCGGGGCCGCCGGTCGCAGCTTCCAGGACCACGTTCGCAGTCGACTCGGCAGGTGCCGCTCCGGCCCGGGCCGACCCGGACCAGGCGCCGATCGCGAGGAAGGTGACCCCCGCGAGGAGGCACGTCCTAACCAGTGTACGATGCATTCTCACCCTCGACTCTACCCCGGTGCTGACCCTATTTAAGGTCCGTTGCCCGGGAACCATTCGCGATTCTCGGAGGTGAAAGCACGACCGTCCGCGTCATTCGCGGGTCCTAAGGGCCACGGAGACGCCGTCTCGCAGGGGCAGGATCATGGACGCGAACCGAGGGTCCGCCGCGACCGCGTCGTTGTACGCCCGGATCGCCCGTGTGTCCGCGTCGGCTGGGCTCTTCACGACAGCGCCGCTCCAGAGCACGTTGTCCGCAACGAGGAGACCGCCGACGCGGAGGCGGTCTGCCAGAGGCGGGAAGAGCGTGGGGTACGATGCCTTGTCCACGTCGAGGAAGATCAGGTCGAAGGGACCGCGCAGATCCGCAACGACGTCCTTCGCCTCCCCCACGAGGACGCGGACCCGGTCCGCGACGCCGGTCCGCTTCAAGTTCTCCGCCGCCAGCCGAGCCGTCTCCGGGTTCCCCTCGATCGTCACAAGCTCCCCGCCGGCCTCGAGACCCCGAGCGATCCACGTCGCCGAGTATCCGATGGCGGTCCCGAGCTCGAGCGCGCGCCTCGCCCTCACGAGCCGCGTCAGGAGGTGGAGGAACGTGCCCTCCGCGGGACCGACGATCGGCCATCCCTCCCGGGCGCCCTGCACCTCGACCGCCGCCAAGGCGGAATCCCGCGGCGCCAGGTGCGCGTCCAGATACCCCTCGATGTCGTCCGGCACGATGTCGCCCATCGGCCCCCAGGGGGCGAAGCGGGGCGGCAGGAAAAGGGTTCGCAACCCGCGACCGGCGTCGTCCCATGAGAAGATACTTATAGGGAGGAGACCCCAATAGTGCATGGGAGGGTCGGACGTGTGCATGCTGATACGGACGAAGAGCGGGGTGCTCTCCCTGGTCCTCACGACGAAGTACGTGAACGAACTGGTGGAGAGGGGCACCGCCGGAGCGGCCGAGGCAAAGGATGACCGGCCTTGGGTCATGCTGATGGAGTCGAGGTAGGTCCTCACCCCGTCCGCGGCGGCACGATCCCTTGGTCGAGGCGGTCCGCCTTCTCCTCGAACGCCTTGATCTTCGCGCGCAGTTTCGTCGCGCGCCGCTCGAGCTTCGAGGCCTTGAGGTGCATCTTCGTGATCGCCGCGCGAAGCCGGAGCGCTTTCTGCCGCCCCTTCGCCTGCTCCTTCAGCGAGCGGATGTCGAGCGTGGGCTTCCCCACGGATGCGCCATGGGGGCCCCGAGGATAAACGTGGCGGCGTTCGACTCGCGACTGTGATGATGAAAACCCTGGTATGCCGCCGAACGTTCGTCCCCTCGGGCGGATCGACATCGAGGTCGTTGGCGCCACGGACATCGAGCTCCTCGCCGCTCCCGCCACAGGTTTATAGCGAACTTCCGGGGTGGGCGCGCGCCATGGCCGACGTCGTGAGCGTCGTGGGGCTCGAGAAGTCCTACGGGTCGCTTCGCGCGGTCGACGGGATATCCTTCTCCGTCGGCGAGGGCGAGATCTTCGGCCTCGTCGGTCCTAACGGGGCCGGCAAGACGACGACGTGGGAGATTCTGGAGGGCCTGCGCCGCGCGGACGGCGGTTCGATCCAAGTCGCGGGGATTGACGTCCGGAAGCACCGGCGCCGGCTCCGGACGTTGATCGGCGTGCAGCTCCAGGCGACCGCCCTGTTCGAGCGGTTGACCGTGCGAGAGACCCTCGAGGTGTTCGCCGCGATGTACCCGACCCGCGTGCCCGCCGACCGCCTGGTGAAGCTCGTGAACCTCGAGGAGAAGGCGGACGAATGGACGGAGAAGCTGTCGGGCGGTCAGAAGCAACGACTCGCGGTCGCCCTCGCCCTTGTCAACGACCCGAAGATCGTGTTCCTCGACGAGCCGACGACGGGCCTCGACCCGCAGGCGCGCCGCAGCCTGTGGGACGTCATCGCGGAGTTCCGGAAGGCGGGGAAGACCGTGATGCTTACGACCCACTACATGGAGGAGGCCGAGCGATTGTGCGATCGCGTGGGCGTGATGGACCGGGGGAAGCTCCTCGCGCTCGATCGGCCCTCCCAGCTCATCCGGGAGATGGGACAGCGGGATGCCGTGGAGTTCGTCGCGGACGGGGAGGCCGACGCCTTCCGGGGGATGCCAGGCGTCGAGGAGATGAGCGAGGAGAACGGGCTCGTGACCCTCTACACGCGCCGCCTCGACGTGACGCTCCCCGCGGTGTTCGATCTCGCGCGCCAGCGGGGCATGCGCGTCGAGGACTTCCGGGTCCGGAACGCGAGCCTCGAGGACGTGTTCCTCCACCTCACGGGGAGGCGGATCCGCGAATGAGGCTGGTGCCGACGGGGTTCCCGCAGTGGGTGGTCGCGAACCTCAAGATGTTCTTCCGCGACCGCGGGACGCTGTTCTGGGCGCTCCTGTTCCCGATCATCTTCATGGGCCTTCTCGGCCTGGGCTTCGGCCGCGCGGATCCCGTGGAGTTCCAAGTGGGCATCGTGGATGAGGACCAGACCCCGTGGTCCGAACGGCTGTGGACGACCCTCTCGAACGAGTCCCTCCCGTTCGTCCTGACGAACTACACGGATCGCGACGCGGCGTCCGCGGCGGTGGAGGCGGGAGACTTGGACGTCGCCCTCGTGATCCCGTCCAACTTCGACACGTTCATGGCCAACCAGACCAACGGCAGCGCGAACGAGACGCTCGTGCTCCCCGCCTGGTTCGGGGTCGACGCGCAGGGGTCGGGGGCGGTGTCGGTGCAGGCCCTCCAGGAGGCGGTGGACGCGTTCTTCCGGTTCTGGACGCGGAGCCCTCCGAAGCTTGGGGTGGGCGCCTTCCCCCTGAGCGCCCGGAACCTCGAGTACATCGACTTCCTCGCCCCGGGGATCCTGGCCATGTCGATCATGCAGAGCGGGGTGTACGGCCTCGCGCTGTTCATCGTGACCTCGCGGGAGAAGCGGATCCTGAAGCGCCTCCACGCGACCCCCGCCGGCGCCGCGTTCATCCTCGCGGGGCGGATCGTGCCCGCGCTGCTCATCAGTTTCATCCAGACCGCGGTCCTCCTGTCCGTCGCGGTCCTGGCGTTCGGCGTGCAGATCGTCGGGAACCTCGGGATCCTCCTGATCGCCGCAGGATTCGGCGCCGTCGTGTTCATCTCCCTCGGGTTCCTCGTCTCCTCCGTCTCGAAGAGCGCGGACAGCGCGGAGAACCTCACGGGCATCGTCACGCTGCCGATGTTCTTCCTCGGCGGGGTGTTCATCCCGATCGACCGCCTCCCCGAGGCGGTCCAGTATCTTGCGTACGCGATGCCGCTCACGTACTTCTCCGACGCGGTCCGGCAGATCATGGTCAACGGCGCCGGACTCGGCGAGGTCGCCGTCGACCTGGGCGTCCTCGCGATCTTCGCGCTCGCCGTCTTCGCGCTCGCCGTGAAGCTGTTCCGCTGGGAGTGACGCGGGCCACAACGGGCCGCTCCACAATCGTGAAATAGGCTCCCGACTCGTCCATCGCGACATGGCGGGGGGGCCGACGTGCCAGCACTGCGGAGCGCCACTCGCGGGGGCCGCGCTGTTCTGCGCCCGGTGCGGGCGCCCCGCGTTCCTTCTGGCGGGCCGTCGCGCACGAGCGTCCCGGAACGCGTCCGTGTTCGGGATGTCCGGCGCGCTCCTGCTGATCCTCCAGAGTGCGTTCATGCTCGCCGCCGGCCTGGCCGCCCTGTACGCGCTCTCCGTCTACGTGGGGGGCGACGACGCGGCCGCTCGCGCGACGGGGACGACTGCGGCGGTGTTCGTCGGCATCACCCTGCTGTTCGACCTCGTCGGTCTCTCCTTGCTCTCCCTCGCGTTCCACGTCTTCACGAGGAACGCGCGCGCGGGCGCGACGCTGGCGGAGCGTGTGAGTCCCGAGCGGCGGTCTTTGGGCGTCCAGGGCCTCCTCGCGACCGTGTTCCTCGTCCTCTGGGTGCTCGTGACCCTGACGTGGCGGGGCGCACTCGCGGCCCTCGTCTCGTTCTACCCGACGCCGCTGGGCACGGACCTGACGGGCGTGATCACGGCCGACGTCCGCCGCGCGGCGTCGATCATGCTCGGACTGTGGGTCGTCGCCTCGTTCCTGCTCTTCCTCGGCGCCCTGTTCGGGTCACGGTTCCTGCGCCGCGCGCGGGGTGCACCGCTGACATTCGGGCGGCTCCTCTGGCCCGCGGAGACGCTGCTCCACGTGGGGGCCGCGCTCGCGATCTTCGCGGTCGCGCCCGGGCTCCTCGCCTCCCTCCCGCGGATCGACGTCGCGATGCTCCGGGTTGTGGAAACTCTCGGCGTGGTCGATCTCGTCGTCGTCCCGGTCCTCGGGCTCCTCGCATACCTGTACCTGTTCCGGGAGTTCCTCGCGTGGTTCCGCGGATCCGCCCTCCCGGGGGTGCCACCCGCGTCGTCCCCGGCCGCACCCTCGGGTCCTCCCGGCGAAGAGACCTAATATCCAGCGGGGCTGTCGTCCGCGGCAGCCCCGTAGTCTAGCGGCAAGGATCCCAGGCTTTGGACCTGGTGGCGGCAGTTCGAATCTGCCCGGGGCTATTGAGACCCACGGGTTGAATTCAGACCGGCAGATTGAAAGCGGATGGGGAAAATCGCCTCCCCGGACCGCGCATGATTATTCTCGACTCGATGACGTTCGACGTCCGGATCGGCCGTCCCCCCGCGGACGTGTTCGCGTACCTCGTGCAGTGGGAGCGTCAGTGGGAGTGGCAGGTGGGCGTCGTGGAGACGCGGTTCCTGACGCCCGCGCGGTTCGGAGTCGGGACGACCGCCCGCAAGGTGCGCCGGACGAAGAGCGGGGAGGAGTCCCTCGACGTGGCGATCGTCGCCTTCGATCCCGCCGCTTGGTCGTGGGAGGACGAGGTCGTCAGCGGCTCGCTGCGGGGGAGCCGGGAGAAGTGGCGCGTGGAGCCCGACGGCCCGGGTTCTCGCGTCGTCGCGGACCTCGCCGTGCGCGTGTCGGGCTTCCTCTCGCTTGCGAAGGAGTCGATGCGCGAATCCGTCGAGCAGGACATGCGCGCGGGCTTGGAGCGACTGAAGCGACGGCTCGAGGGCACGTCGGGTTGAACGGACGTCGCCAGGTTCATGGTTCGATCGTGCGTTCACGGTCGGGGCCGATGGGCGAGAACGCGGTGCGTTGCCTCTTGGAGTTCGAGTACGCGGACGAGGCCTCCGCCGTCGCGGTGCACCGGGCCCTCGTGCCCGACAACGTGGGTTTCGTCCGGGCGCGGACGGAGGGCGCGCGCGTGATCGCGGAGATCGAGGCGGCGACGCCCATGAGGTTGCTCCACACGATCGAGGATTACCTCGCGTGCGTCTCGGTCGCCGAGGAGGCGGTCGCCGCCGCCAAGGCGTAAGGGCAGGGTCAAGCGACGCCCTCGCGCACCTGAACCGCCACGCCGCGCGAGAACGCGAGCATCTCCTCCCGGTTCATGAGCGCCCGCCCGACCGCCGCGAGCGCGTCCGTCCCGTCCACGACGAGGACCTCGTCGAGCGGCCGGACTCCGGGGTCGCACTCCTTGACGAACTTCGCCATCACGTTCTTCCCCTGGCGGTTGAACTCCGCAGTCTCCGTCTCGACGACGACGCGGAGCACCGGCGGCGGGAACGCCGCGTGGAGGATCCGCGCGCCATCGGCCTTCAAGGTGTAGAACCCGTCCTCGGCGCGGAGGGACAGCACGTGCCTCCCGTCGCGGATCACATTCCGCACCTTGCCCGTACGCGCGGAGGTGACGACCTCGATCGTTCCCGAGAGGAGTGCTTCCGCGGCGCCGCGCCCGAACTGCATCTCCGCGACCGCATGCAGGCGCGCCGCCGCGAGGTCGAACGACCCAGGCCCCCGCTCCAGCACCGCGTCCGGCACGTCGTCGAACGTGTCCTCGCCCCTCCACAGGACGCCGCCTTCGTACCCCGCCCCACGCAGGAACTGTTGCGTGAACACCTCGAGCGCCTCGAGGGATTCCGCGTCGAGGGTCTCCGGGACGATGCTCTGGCCGATCGGGTGCATCTCGTCGAGCTCGATCGGGACGGGGCCCCACGCCGATTTCACGAGGAAGTGCGCGTCGATGTGCGCTCGGAGCCGCGCGATCTCGGCCTTTCGGGCGGTCGCGTAGGGCCGCGCTCCCTCGGGGAACATGACGAGGAACCGTTTTGGCGGTCGGTACCGTTCCTGGAGGCGCGCGCGGTATCGGTGCAGGATCGGCCGGTGCTGCGTCTCCGGTCCGACGAAGTAGAAGCCACCGCGCCGCGAGAGGGGTTCGTACCGTTCCAGGTACTCGTTGTGGTGCCGCAGCTCGCGGAGCGCCTCGAGAAGGGCGGGGTGCGCGCGGCACCGCCGCTCCACGTGCTCCCACAGGTGACCGTCCGCGATCGCCTGGCGCACGCGGCGCAGCTCCGCGAAGCTCGCGTACAGGTTGTGTTCGGCGCGGAGGCGCTCGTCCGTCCGCAGCGCGTTGACCGTG
>DATEUK010000091.1:0-9157 GCA_035283165.1 Thermoplasmata archaeon | reverse complement strand
CACGGGGGGAACCCCGCGGACCTCTCCCTGGGGGTCGCGAAGACCGTCCGGGAGTTGATGCCGGGGGAGCAGAGCGTGAGCCTGCTCGCACGGATCGTGTCCGTGAACGAGAAGGAGATCGAGACGGAGGGGGGCTCGAAGGGCATCCTGTACGGCTTCTTGGGCGACCCGACGGGCACCGTGCCGTACACGGCGTGGAACCCCGAGGGGCTCGGGCTTGCGAAGGGCGACGTCGTCAGGATCCAGAACGCGTACACGAAGGAGTTCAAGGGACGCGTGGAGGTCCACCTGGGGAACCGTGCGGTCGTCTCCAAAGAGGACAGCGGCCTCCTCCCCGCCGTGGAGATCGGGCGGCCCGTGGCCCCGTCCGGACCGGCGACCGCCGCCAAGATCGTGGACCTCAAGGAGGGGTTGAGCAACGTAGCCGTCGCGGGCCGCGTCCTGTCCGTGGAATCGCGCGAGGTCTCGGTGGCGGGGGAACCGAAGACGGTTCACAGCGGCGTGCTCGGGGACGAGACCGGCAAAGTGCAGTTCTCCGCGTGGAAGGACTTCGGGCTCGCGGAGGGCGTCGCGATCCGAATCGAGGGCGGGTACGTGAAGAGCTGGCGGGGCATCCCGCAGCTGTCGTTCGACGACCGGGCGACCGTCACGATCCTGGATGCGGAGGCGCTCCCTCCCGCACCCGAGCTTTCCGCGTCGCCCCGGATGTGGATTGAGGACCTCGCCGAGCGCGGCGGAGCGGTGGACGTGACCGTCCGCGGTATCCTGATCGACATCAAGGACGGGAGCGGCCTCGTGTACCGTTGCCCGGAGTGCCGGCGCGTGCTCCGAAAGAACGTGTGCCGGATCCACGGCGAGGTCCAGGGGAACGCGGACCTCCGGGTGAAGGCGGTCGTGGACGACGGCTCCGGTGCGATCACCGCCGTGTTCGGGAAGGAGCTCACGGAGCTGCTGCTCGAGAAGACCGTCGAGGAGTGCATCGCGCATGCGAAGGAGGCGATGGACCAGGAGGTCGTCCGGGACGAACTCGCGGACCTGCTCATCGCGCAGCCCGTGGAGGTGCGCGGGAACGTGACGAGCGACGACTACGGGCTCATGATGATCGTCGACACCGCGCGCGTCCTCAAGGTCGACGTGCAGGAAGAGGCGCGCGCGATGCTCGAGGAGCTGGAGGGCTGAGGTGAGCGCACTTCTCCCCCTCGCGAAGGATGCCGCCCTGAGGAAGGTCGAGGAACGGGTCCGAACGCTCGACCGTACGTACGTCGTTCGGTGGATCGCGGGGAACCTGTGGCTCGCGGACGACCTCGCGCGGAGGTACGCGCGAGACCTCCGGGCCTGGAAGGGGACCGTACTCGAGATGCTCGCCACGATGTCGGCGGACGAACTGCTCGCCGCGTGCCGCAACGCGCGGCCGGATCTCTCTGACCTGTGGGACACGCCCGAGGCGCGCGCGAAAGTCGAGGAAGAACTCCGCCGGGCTCGGGCGCTCGTGGAGAATCTGTAGGTGGGACCATGATTCGGGAGGTCGCGTGGCGGTTGTTCGCGGGCGAGTACAACGACAGCACCCTCGAGGCCGGTGGCGGCGGCGATCGGGCGCCCACGTACGTGGTGACGCCCCTCGGGGCGCGCGTGAACCGCCTGTTCACCGTCGGCGTACTCACGGACGTGGAGAACGTCGGAACGGACGGGCAGCCGATGTGGCGCGCGCGGATCTCGGACCCCACGGGCACGTTCCACGTGTACGCGGGCCAGTACCAGCCGGAGGCCGCAGCGAAGCTCTCGAAGATCAAGCCGCCCGCGTTCGCGGCGGTCATGGGGAAGTCGCGCACGTACACCCCGGAGTCGGGGACCGTGTATACGAGCATCCGACCGGAGATGGTGAAGGTCGTGGACGCGAACGTGCGGGACTACTGGATCCTCGAGGCCTGCCGGTCCCTCAAGGTGCGCCTGGACGCCCTCCGGGAGGCGCAGAGGATGGACCCCGTGACGAAGGACGCCCTCATCGCGCTCGGGCACCGGGAGGACGTGGCGGAGGGGATCGTGGCCGCCATCGGTCACTACGGGAAGGTGGATCTCGCGCGGTACACGAGCCTTCTCGCGGAATCGCTCCGGTACCTGTTGCCCGAGTACCGAGCGTTCGTGGAGGAACCGAGCCCGGCCCTGCGCCCCGCGGCCAAGGCAGAGCCGCCGAGGAAGGCCGAGGCCGATGCGGAGGATGCCGTCCTCGTCCTGATCGGGGATTTGGACAAGGAGGGGAAGGGCGCGCCGTGGGACGCGATCCTCGCCGCTGCGGCGAAGGTCGGGATCCAGAAGGAGGCGCTCGAGGAGGCCGTGAACGAGCTCCTCGACAAGGGACTCGTGTACGAACCCGTGCTCGGCCGGATGAGGAAGATCTCGGTGAGCCGGTTCAGGGACGCCCGGCAGCTCCAGCACCGGCGGGCCTTCAGACCCACGCGGGCTCCGCACATCCGGCACCGCCGCTTGCCCTCGCTCTCGAGGCGGACCTCGCGTGTGAGCTTCGGCTCTAGGAAGGTCGACGCGGCCCAGGCCCCCACGCCGGCGACGGTCGCGTGGATTGCCGCGAACCCGAGGTCGATCACCGGTCCGACGATCGCCCCGAACGCGACATAGCCGGTGAATCCCCCCAAGAATGCGATGGGGAGAGCCGTCCACCCGAACGTGATCGCGTGGGAGAATCGGGCGGCAAGGGCACCCGCCGCCGCGAACGCCCCGACGCGATAAAAGAGGGGGATCTCTTGAGGTAGGCCCAGAGCCTCGAACAGGGAGACGGGCAGGGACAGGAGAGACGTCAGGACCGCGGTCCACGCGAACGTCGCGGCAAGGCCGAGGAACGGGCTGCGGACCGCCATCCCGCGGACGATGCCTCCGCATTGCCGATAAACGTGACCCAGCCGTTTTCGCGAGTGATTCCGAGGGTGCTCCAGAGAATGTCCGGGATGGACCCGATCGCGTCGACATCCGCGCTCCGGACCGCACGACGTTCGCGTGCCTGATTCTCAGGGGGTCGCCATTAATATCCCGCGTCGAAGTCGCGAACCGACAGAGGATTCGATGTCCCCCGAGCCCGAGGAGGACGCCGGTAGTGCGACCCTCGCGACATCCGTGAAGGCCAAGTTGAAGAGACTGCAGGAGCTCCAGGCGCAGACCGAAACTCGGGCGAAGGAGGTCGATGCCCTCGGGGCCGGGCTCGCGGAACGGGAACGGAGTTTGGCTGAGCGCGCGACGGATCTGGAACAGCGAGAGAAGGCGGAAGAGGAGTCCCTCCGCGCGCAAGCCGAACGGATCGCCGGCCTCCAGAAACGCGAGGAGCAGATCACGGCCTCGGAGCAGTCCCTGCAGTTGGAGCTCAAGCGTCTCGCCCAGCAGAAGAAGAGTCTCGCCGAACGGGAGCGGACCCTCGCGGAGGCGGAGCGCAGCCTCGCGGACTGGCTGGAGCCGAACCACGCCGATGTCGCGAGCGCGATTCCAGCCAGGAAGCCCCAAGAAGCCGAGACGAGCCAGACGGCGTCCACAGCCCCCGCCGCGAAGAAGGCCCCCCATGAGACCGAGGAGCTGGAACGAGAGATCCCGCCGCCGCCCGAGGTGCCCGAGCCGCCTGCCTCCTCCGAGTCACCCACCGCCCCGGCGCCGTCACGCCCCGCCGCCGTCGCCCCTTCGACGACCGGGCGCCGCGCGGTCATCGGACGGCTGAACCAGGCGATCACGATCGCCAGAAAACTGAAGGACGAGGGCCACGATGTCCTCGAGGTCCGCGAGCTCCTGAGGAGCGCCCGAGCCGCCCTCGACCGGATGGACTACGATGAGGTGGGCCTTCTGACGGACGCGATCCTCGAGGCCCTGGCCTCCGTCAAGGTCCACTAGCACGCCGCGAGGATCGACGAGCCCGCACGGTGGGAAAGTTTCTTTACCGTGCGGTCCGATGCGTGTGCCGACGGGATGGCTCTAACGGGAGAGGCTGCGGTCGAGCCAGAGGATTCCTTCGCGTGGGACACCGCCGGGCCGATCCGACGGATCCCGACGGGGATCGCGGACCTCGACACAATCGTCGAGGGGGGCTTCCCCCAGGGCTCGACGGTCCTCCTGATGGGCGAGGAGGGGGCCGGGCTCCGCGAGTATGTGTACACGAGCGCCGCCAAACTGAGCATCGTCCGCGGGACGCCGGATTCCTGGCGGTACTACCTCGGAACGTCGTGCGACGCCTCCGTCCTCCCGGAGCGGATCTGCTACGTGACGTTCGCGCGCTCCCGGGACGTGGTCCTCCGCGAGGTCTCTGCCAGCTTGAACGAGGACTACTTCCGCGCGTTCCGGCGCAACACGGTATTCCGGGACTTCAGCGGCCCCTACTTCCGCCGCACGGTCGTGCCCGCCCGGTGGACGGAGCCCCCCGTGACGCCCCTGGGCACGCCGCAGGAGAACCTGCTCGAGGGGCTCGTGGCATTCCTCGACGAGCACGGCCCCCACGCGATGATCGTGATCGACTCCCTCTCCGATTTCGTGGACTCCGAGAGCGTCGATATGAAAGACGTGGTCAGCACGGTCAAGGGGATCCAGCGGGCCGCGAAGCGGTGGGATGGCATCGTGTACCTCCTGATGACGAAGAACATCCTGGAACCGCGCGTGGAGCGGATGGTCGTCGACTCCGTCGACGGGTGCCTTGTCTTCGAGTGGTCGCGGTACCTCCGGAGCAGCAAGCGGCAGCGGTACATGTACGTGGAGAAATTCACGAGCGTGCTGTCCCACCTCCCGATGGACAAGATCGCGCGCTTCCCGATCATGATCACGAGCCGGCAGGGCCTCGTCGTGGTGTACATGGAACGGATCGGGTGAGGGACATGGACGCGGTGGCGACGGGTGTGGACGGGCTGGACGAGATGTTGGGCGGCGGGATCCCGCGCGGGCACGTGGTCGCACTCCTCGGGTCCTTCGGGACCGGGAAGACGACGCTCGCGCTCCAGTTCCTCATGCAGGGGCTGATCAACGGGGACAAGGGGATCTTCATCACCCTTGAGGAGGACGTGGAGTCAATCCTTAGGACCGCAGCGGCCTACGGGTGGGACCTCCGGTCGCACGTCGAGGACGAGAGCGCGGCATTGATCAAGCTGGAACCCGCGGACGCGAAGGTGACCGCGACGCGGGTGCGGGCCGAGATTCCCGCGTTCATCCGGTCCTTCGGGGCCCAGCGGATCGCGATCGACTCCGTCTCCCTCCTCACCATGATGTTCCCGGACGAGGCCGAGCGGCGGACCCGTCTGTTCGCGCTATGCGATCAGATCCGAAAGACCGGGGCTACGGCGGTCATGACTGCGGAGGTCAAGGATGAGAACCCACGGTCGTCGCGCGATGGCCTCGTGGAGTACGTGAGTGACGGGGTGATCAGCCTGCGACTTGTCGAGCGCTCGAACGGCGAGGTACAGCCCGCCGTTCAGGTGGTGAAGATGCGCCGGTCCGCGCACTCGCGAAACATCAAGCCGTACAGCCTCACGGACGTGGGCATCGTTGTCCATACGGAGGCCGAGGTCTTCGCATAGCCGCCAAAACGCATATGTGCGCGCCCCCGTTTCCGACGCCATGAAGCTCCTCCGAACGGGGAAGGTCAAGGAGGTCCACGAGGTCTCCGAGACGGAGCTCGAGTTCCGCTTCACGGACCGGATCAGCGTCTTCGACAAGATCATCCCGAGCCTCGTGCCCCACAAGGGGGAGACGCTGTGCCGGACGAGCGCCCATTGGTTCCGCGTCCTCGGGTCGATGGGAATCAAGAGCCACTTCCTTCGCGTCATCGACGGGGACCGGATGCGAGTGCGCCGGGTCGAGGTCATCCCGGACTATGCGAAGATCACCTCCAAGACCACGGGCTTCCTCATTCCACTTGAGGTCATCGCACGATACTACGTCGCGGGCTCCCTCCATGACCGACTGAAAACGGGGACGATCAGGCCGGAAGAACTCGGGTTCCCGCGGGACCACGAGCCGGCCTACGGGCAGCCTCTCCCGGAGCCGTTCCTCGAAGTGACGACGAAGCTCGAGGCGGTCGACCGGGAGCTGTCGCGAGACGAGGCCCTGCGGATCTCGAGCCTCTCCGAGGAGGAGTACGACCGCATGCGCAGTCTCGTTCTCAGGATCGACGAGCGGATGAACGCCGACGTGCGGCGCCGCGGTCTCATCCACGTCGACGGGAAGAAGGAGTTCGGCTTCGACGAAGACCGCGAGCTCATGGTCGTGGACACATTCGGGACCGCGGACGAGGACCGGTTCTGGGACTTGGCGGCGTACGAGCAGGGGAAGCACGTCGAGCTCAGCAAGGAGTTCGTCCGGCAGCACTACCGCCTGACCGGGTATCACGCGAAGCTGAAAGCGGCCCGAGGGGAAGGGCTACCGGAGCCGGAGATCCCGCCGTTGCCGGAGGACGTACTCCGGCAGGTCGGCGACCTGTACGTATCGATGTTCGAGCGTCTGACCGATGAGAGGTTCCGCTAAGAACATAGAAAAGGCCTATATCCGGGCCACCCATTCCATTTGAGTTGGGGTCCCCGCCATGGAGAACGTCGTCTACGTCGACGGGAAGTTCCTTCCCCAGTCTGAGGCGAAGGTCACCGTCTTCGACCACGGCCTCCTGTACGGCGATGGCGTGTTCGAGGGGATCCGGGCGTACAACCGCCGCGTGTTCCGGCTCGAGCGACACGTGGAGCGGATGTACCAGAGCGCGAAGGCGATCGACCTCACGATCCCGCACACACCGGACGAGTTCGCCGAGCTCATCCTGGAGACCTGCCGCCGGAACAATGTCGTGGACGGATACATCCGACCTATCGTCACGCGCGGCCCCGGGGACTTGGGACTTGACCCGCGGAAGTGCACGCAGGGACCGACCGTCCTCGTGATCGCGAACCCGGGCATCGCACTGTATCCGAAGGAGAAGTACGAGGAGGGCCTCCGGCTCGTGACCTCCTCCTATCGCCGCGTGCCTCCGCAGTCGCTGAGCCCGTCCATCAAGTCCCTGAACTACCTGAACCAGATCGTGGCGAGGATTGAGGCGAACCAGTACGGCGCGGACGAGGCCCTCATGCTCGACATCCACGGGCACGTCTCCGAAGCGAGCGCGGACAACTTCTTCATCGTGCGGAACCACACGATCGTGGCGCCACCGACGCAGACGAACCTCCCCGGGGTGACACGGGAGGTCGTTCTCGAACTCGCGGAGAAGCTGGGGATCCGCGGCGAGGAGAAGCCGTTCACCCTGTACGACGTGTGGGCGGCGAACGAAGCGTTCATCACGGGGACGGCGGCGGAAATCGGGCCCGTGGTCGAAGTCGACGGACGGAAGATCGGGGACGGGAGACCGGGACGGATCACGGGGCAGCTCACGGCCGCGTTCCGGGAGCTCGTGGCGACCACGGGGACACCCATCTACTTGGGATGATCCGCTCCCGCCATGACTTTCGTGACGGACCCAGATTGCGGACTCGAAAAACCCACTCCCGCCAGTTCGCTGTACGGCAGGGTGAGATTCAGGAAGAGAGGACGGAATAAGGCTAAGTGGGGCTCTGCCATCGCCCCCCGAACGCGTGTGAAATTCCTCGAATATCAGGCGCATGCAGTCTTCCGGAAGTACGGCATCCCCGTTCCTTCTGGAGCCCTCGCCGCGAAGCCCGAAGACCTCGTAAACCCACCACTCCCGTGCGCCGTGAAGGCTCAGGTCCTGATCGGCGGGCGGGGCAAAGCCGGCGGCATCAAGTTCGCCAAGACGGCCACCGAAGCCCGCGCCGCCGCCAATGCGATCCTGGGCATGCGCATCGGCCCTTACACGGTGAAGCAGGTCTATGCGCAGGAGAAACTCGACATCGCGCGGGAGTTCTACATGTCGATCACGTTCGACCGGTCTGCGAGGGCGCCGGTCCTCATGGCCTCGACCTCCGGTGGGGTCGACATCGAATCGGTCCCCCATGCGAGCATCGTGCGACTCCACGTCCCGCCGCTCGTCGGGCTCCAGCCCTACCTCCTGCGCAACCTCGCGAGACGCCTCAGGCTGTCGAAGAAAGTCGCGGCGCAGGTCTCGGACATCGCGATCAAGGCGTACGCGTTGTTCCGCCAAGAGGACGCGGAACTCGTGGAGATCAACCCGTTGGCGGTGCTGAAGAACGGCCGGGTGGTCGCCGGGGACGCGAAGCTCGTCATCGACGACAACGCGGAACACCGTCATCCGGAATACGCGAACCTCCCCCAGGATCGCACGCCGCTCGAGGAGGAGGCCCACGACAAGGGAATCACGTTCATCCAGCTCGACGGGGACATCGGCGTGATCGCGAACGGCGCCGGCCTCACGATGGCGACCCTGGACGTCCTCAACCTGAAGGGCGGGAAGGGCGGCGCCTTCCTGGACCTCGCCGGCACGGATAATCCGGAGACGGTCAAGCAGGCGTTCGAGATCCTCCTGAAAGCGAAGCCGTCCGTGATCTTCCTCAACGTCTTCGGCGGGATCACGAAGGCGGACACGGTCGCCACGGGCGTGGAGCAGGCGCTGCTCGCCCACGGCAAGAAGGTCCGTGTCGTGGCGCGCATCAAGGGCGTGAACGAGGATCGCGCGAAGGAGATCCTCTCGGATGCCGGCGTGCACTCCGTGGAGACGATCGAGGCGGGCGCCGAGATGGCGGTCAAACTCCGGAGGGCGCGCTGATGGGGATCCTCCTCGGTGCGGAGACGCGCCTCATGGTCCAAGGGATCACCGGCCATCAGGGGACGTTCCACACGCGCGCGATGCTCGACTACGGCACGAAAGTCGTCGCGGGCGTCACGCCTGGGAAGGGCGGGACGGTCGTGCACGGCGTCCCCGTCTACGACTCCTGCGAGGAGGCGGTCGCGGCCGAGACCCCGAACGCCTCGATCCTGTTCGTCCCCGCGATCTACGCGAAGGACGCCGCCGCGGAGGTGATCGAGGCCGGGGTGCGGCTTCTCGTGATCATCACGGACCACATCCCGTTCCACGATTCCCTCGACCTGATGCACTATGCGCACCTCCGAGGGGCTTCCATCGTGGGCCCCAACTGCCCGGGGCTCTGCACCCCGGGCGCGGCGAAGGCCGGGATCATGCCGAACCATATCTTCCTGCCCGGCCCTTACGGCGTCGTTTCCCGCTCCGGCA
>DATEUK010000090.1:0-16712 GCA_035283165.1 Thermoplasmata archaeon | reverse complement strand
CCGTCGCCCGAGCCTCTCGAGCAACTCGGACTTCGTCCTCCACGCGACGACCAAGGAGGGATCCGCCCGCAGCAGGCGGTCATAGAAGTCGAGAGCACGCAGGATTTCCACCGCGTCCGCACGTGGTTCGGCGGCCGCGGGGACCTCCTTCGCCTCGACACGACGGGTGGGGATCTTCGGCGGCGCAATGTCCCGGGCCGGTTCCGTGGCGGCGATCCGGGACCAGCGCCGCGGGAGCAGGGACCGGTCGTTCTGGACCTGGAGGATGCTTAGGACCTGGAGGCGGTAGTCCTCCTCTCTCGTGGGGTTGAGGTCTGCAAGCCTCTCGTAACAGGCCACCGCTTCTCGGACCCGGCCGAGCCGTAGGAGGATGCCCGCCTTCTTCAGCCACGCGCGCTCCAGCTTCGGGTCCGACGCCAAGAGCTGCTCGTACTGGTCCAGCTCATCGAGGAGCCGGTTCTCAGGGGTGAGACCCGCCTTCTCCTCTGCGATGCGCCGCCAGCGCTCCATGAAGTCCCGCGAGATTCCAATCTCGTCCGTCGGCGGGGGCATCGGCTTGGTCGCGACCGGCTCGCCCATCCGATGGCCGCAAATCCCGCACCTCCGCGCAGAGCCCGGGACGAGTGCGCCGCAACTCGGGCAGATCGGGAAGAACTGGGTCGCCCCCTCTTCCGCGGCGGAGGCCGCCTCCGCGACCACACCCTCCTCGAACTCCACGCCGCAGGCCGGGCACTTCGTCTCATCCGCACGGAGGAACGCACCGCAGTTCGTGCAGACGAACAGGGACCCCTCGCCCGTGATCGCCTCCGGCGGCAGCGAGGCGACCGGTTCCGGGGCCGTGGGTGGCGCCTCCTCCTCGCCCTCGAGCGCCATGCCGCACCGCGGACAGACGCCCACGTCTCCGCCGACGAGCGACCCGCAATTCGCACACAGGAACAGCTCTTGCCCGGCCGGTTCCAGGAGGTCCGCGGGCCGCCTGGTCCCGCCCACGATGTCCCCCTCGACGACCTCCTCGCCTTCCAACGCCACGCCGCACCGCGGACACCGGGACGCCGCTGCGTCCACGAAGGCGCCGCAGCTTGGACACAGGTTCAGCGCGCCGCGTTCGGGCCGCGCAGAGCCCGGCCGGTCCTCCGCGGCGGGAGGGGCGCCGATCGGGGCATCTCCGGCTCCGGGCTCCTCCCCCTCGAACGAGACGTTGCAGAACGGGCATCGCGTCGCCCGCTTGGCAATCAGCGCGCCGCACTCGGGACACAGGTACAGTCCCGCGTCGTCCCCGTACTGAGGGTCTGCCCCCGGTCCCGCGGTCTCCGCGAAGTCTTTGATGCGACGGGCGAGCGAGTCCCCGATCCCGGCGATGCCGGCGATATCGACGAGCGGAGCCGCACGGAGCGCCTCGATGGACGGGAACGTCTCCGCCAACAGCGCCGCGCGCCTCCGGCTAAGGCCGGGGACAATGAGGAGCCAGGAGAGGTAGTCCTCATCCATCTAGAAAGACCGGGGACTTCGGGATATAAAGGGCTTCAGGGACTAGTTCCAACGCGTTTTCTGAGAAATCTTACATGTATCGCACACAAGATGGTTTCACTCGAGGACCGTCGTGAACGGGTCGAGGCTCAGGTCGAGCGTCTCCGAGGTTCTGCCCCGCGCAATGCGGGTGAGGATCCCGCGGTCCGTCCGCCGGAGGATCTGCGGCGTCAGCCCTTCGGACACCAGCTCCTTCAGGAGAACGTCAGCAAACGACTTCGCTCGCGCGCGGTTCGCCTCCCGGCGACGCGCGAGGAGGTCCGTCGGATAGCACCGCCGAAATCGCCCGTCCTCGATCGACGTCAGGAGCCCCTGCGTTTCGAGGAGGTTCGTGGACTTGAAGACCGCCTGCCGGCTCACGCCGAGGGACTCCGCGAGCTCCCGCTGCGTCGAGCCCGGTGCCTCCATCACCGTGCGGTAGATCTTTCGCGTGGATCCCTCCGCGAGGGCGCGGAACACCGCGCCGTCAGCGGGGTCGATGAACCCGCGCGGAGAGTAGGTCGCTCCTGCCCCGCGCACGACGAGCTTCGCGGCCGTGAGGCGCTCCAAGTGGTACCGGACCGCATTCGGCGACGCCCCGGATTGGCGGGAGAGTTCCCCCGCGGTCGAACACGGACGGAGGCAGAGGAGGCGGAAGAGCTCGCGCCGCTGCGGATGCATCAAGAGGGACCCGCGCGCGCCGGGTGTCGCCCCTCCCTCCTCGTGCGCAATCGCCTTCTCCAGCGCTCGGCCGATCCCCCGGCCCACGTCATTCCTCCCCAAACTCCGCGACGATGTGGGAGAGGATCTCCTCGGGCTTCAATCCCTTGAAGTCGTCGTCCGTCAGGAGGTCGAGGGCCTTTCGGATGCGCTCTCGCGTCGCTTCCGGCAGAGCCGTCCTCGTGGCGAGCATCGCCTTCAGCTGGCCGGGGATCTTGGTCGAGGTCGTGCGCTTGAACCCGCCGTGATCGACGATGAGGCCGAGGCCCTTCACGATCTGATACGCATGCCAGTCGTCGCTGTGCCGGCTGGAGCGCGCCTTCACGATCTTCAGGCGACGCGAGGGGTTTCCCTCCATGGGCTTGTACCGGAGGTGGATCACGGCGTCCGCGAGGTACATGGGGATCACCGTCTCCGGTCCCGTGAGGTCCCCCGCGCCGTGCTCCTCGAGAGTCGCGAGCACGGTGCCGACCTTCCGGGTCTCCTTGAGCATGAACCCGATCAGGTCGCGCTGCTCGTACATGTCCTTCGTCGTCCACATGACGGGCGTGAGCGGGTCGATCGCAATCCGGGCGTTCGCCCCGCGCCAGTCCTCCACGAACGAGGGCAGCTCCTTCCGGATGAAGTTGGAGAACTCCCGACCGGAAGCGTCGATGAACACGAGCGTCTCGTCGTCCATGTAGTCGAGGATGTCGGACCATCCCATCTCCACGGCCTCGCGGATGATCTGCTCCTTGTTCTCATCGAGCGAGACGAAGATCCCCTCCTGGTCTTCGACGAGGGCGCGGCGGATGAATTGGGTCGCGAACGTGGTCTTTCCGGCTCCCGACGCGCCGATCACGACCGTCGTGGACTTCTCGTTGAACCCCCCGTCGAGAAGCGGGTTGAGCCCGAAAATTCCGGTGCGAACCTTGCGCACGGGGTTCCATGCAGGGAGTCCGTATAAAAACGTTCTCCAGCGGTTCCTAGAGGATGACGGAACGGTCAAGGGGCGCGCGCCGAGGTGAGCACCTGATCAAGGAACCCTTCCAAGTCTGCGCGCGACAGGCCCCTCATGAGACGGCCGTCCTTTCGCGAGACGAGGGCGCCGTTGCGGAACAGGGCGAGGGAAGGGACCACGTCGATGCCGTAGGTGTCCCAGAGCGGACTCCCGTAGTCGTCAAGCCATGCCACCACGAAGCGCGCGGCGTAACGCTGCACGAGCGCTTCGAAGACGGGCCGGAAAGCTTGACAGAACGAGCACCACGAGGCCCAGAACAGGACGACGGATTCGTCCTCCGACCGCACCACGTCCCTCTCGAACTCCTCTTGGGTGCGGGCTTCGAGGGTCACCATCCGTAGACCGATGGGTCGAGTGGACGTGAACCTTTGCCGAATTCCATGGAGATGGATTGAGGGGCGCGGTCCCGGACGGAACCGTTTTAACAGCCGGGCCGCATCCGCTCCCCCGCGGGGCGTGCTGAAGGGATGGTGAGTGGGCCGGCGTGTACGGCGGAGGTGATGGCCTACTTCGCCCACCTGCGCGGCCTTGCCGAGTCGTGCTACTCCGTCGCCCGAGCCGCCCGCGCCCAGGGGTTCGACCCGGAACTCGACGTGGAGATTGACCTCACGGAGGATCTCGCATCCCGCGTGGAGCGTCTCCTGAAGGACTACGACGTGGCGGGCATCGCCGCCCGAATCCGGCAGCTGAGTCGGAACCACGACCGCGAGGAGATGTCGATCCTCCTGGCGAAGGAGCTCGCGCATCGCGCGGACGCATCCGACGCTCCGAAGCGTAAGGAGGGAGCGATCGATCGCGCGGTCCGCGTGGGCCTCGCAATCCTGACGGAGGGCATCCTCGTCGCCCCCCTCGAGGGGTTCGTCGGCGTGAAGCTCAAGTCGAACCCGGACGGCTCCACGTACGCCGACCTCCACTTCGCGGGCCCGATCCGCTCTGCGGGCGGCACCGGACAGGCGCTCAGCGTCCTCATCGCGGACGTCGTGCGACGGGAACTCGGGATCGGTCGATACCAACCTACACGGGCAGAGATCGAACGGTTCAAGGAGGAGATCCAGGTCTACCGCCGCGTCCAGCACCTGCAGTATACACCCACGGACGAGGAGGTCGATCTCATCGTCGCGCACTGCCCCGTCGCGGTGAACGGCGAGGGGACGGACGACGAGGAGATTTCGGGCTACCGCGACCTGCCCCGGATCGAGACGAACCGCGTGCGCGGCGGCGCGTGCCTCGTCGTGGCGGACGGGCTGTGCCTGAAGGCGCCCAAGATTCAGAGGCACGTGCGACGCCTGAAGATCGACGGGTGGGAATTCGTCGACACGTACCTCCGGGCGAGGGCGAACGTGGACGCGAAAGAGGAGACGGACTCCGTCGACCCGAGTGACCAGTTCATCCAGCAGCTCGTGGCGGGGCGACCCGTGCTGTGCCATCCCAGCCGCGCGGGCGGGTTCCGGCTCCGGTACGGGCGTTCCCGGAGTACGGGGTTGGCAGCGCTAGCGATCCACCCCGCCACGATGTACCTGCTCAACCAGTTCATCGCGGTCGGGACGCAGATCAAGACGGAACGCCCCGGGAAGGCGGCGGCCGTCTCCCCCTGCGACGCACTCGAGCCCCCGCTCGTCCTCCTGAGGTCGGGGGACTTCGTTGAGGTCCGGGACGTGGAGGCGGCGCGCCGCGTGGGCGGGGACGTCGAGCGGATCATCGACCTGGGCGAAATCCTCGTCCCGTACGGGGAGTTCCTCGAGAACAACCACGTGCTCGTGCCCGGTGCGTACGCGATCGAGTGGTACGAGAAGGAGCTGCGGCGCGCCGCCGGCGAGTTGCCCGCGGGCTGGCGGGATCCGACGGCCGAAGAGGCGATCGACCTGAGTGAGCGGCACCGCGTCCCCCTCCATCCGAAGTTCAACCTGTTCTGGCACGACCTGACCGTCGAACGACTCCGCGCCCTCCGTGGGGCGATCGCCGGCGGGGCGTACGACGGCGCGGCCTTGCGGATTCCAAACACGCCGGAGACGAAGCAGGCCCTCCTGGACCTGGGCGCGCTCCACCTCCAGGCGGCGAACGAATGCATCCTCGAGGCGCACGCGCTCCTGCTGCTTCGCTGCCTGGGGATCTCCCCGGCGGGGGGAGCGCTCGCCGCGGGGCCGGATGTGGACGCGACCGACCCGCTCGCGTACGTCTCAGCCCTGGCGGGGTTCCCGGTCCGCGCGCGCGGCCCGACCCGCATCGGTGCGCGGATGGGGAGGCCGGAGAAGGCGGCGCCCCGCAGGATGCAGCCGGCGCCGCACGTCCTGTTCCCGCTCGGGAAGGAGGGCGGCCCCCAGCGCCTGTTGAAAGAGGCGTTGCGAGGGGGGGAGATCACGGTCGAGGTCGGACTGCGGACGTGCCTTGCCTGCGGGAAGCGTTGGTTCCTCCCGAAGTGCACGTGCGGCGGCCACACGGTGTCCCGAGAGGGCCCAAGGGTGCAGACGATCCCCCTCGCCGAGGTCTGGGACGGCGCGTGCGCGCGCGTGCGGACCGCCAAGCCACCCGAGGTGAAGGGCGTCCAGGGGGTGATTTCCGCGAGCCGGACCCCCGAGATGCTCGAACGGGGGATCCTCCGGGCGAAGCACGAGGTCACCGTGTTCAAGGATGGCACCGTGCGGTTCGACATGACGAACCTGCCGCTCACGCACGTCCGGCCGTCCGAGGTCGGACTGAGCGTGGAACGGGCGAAGACCCTCGGGTACGAGCACGATGTGCACGGCAAACCGCTCGTGAGCGCGGACCAACTCGTGGAACTCCGGGTGCAGGACGTGATCGTCGCAAAGGAGTGCGGCGAGTACCTCGTCCGCGTCTCGCGGTTCGTGGACGAACTCCTCGACAAGGTGTACGGCATGCCCGCGTTCTACCACGCGCGGACCCCGGACGACCTGATCGGGCACGCGGTCGTGACCCTCGCGCCGCACACCTCGGGCGGCGTGCTCGCCCGCGTCGTCGGGTACACACCGGTCCGCGGCGCGTTCGCGCACCCGTTCCTTGTGGCCGCCCGCCGCCGGAACTGCGACGGGGACGAGGACTCCATGATCCTCTTGTTGGACGCGCTCCTCAACTTCTCCCGGTCCTTCCTCCCCGAGAGCCGTGGCGGGCTCATGGACGCGCCCCTCGTGCTCTCCACGCGGATCGACCCGAACGAGATCGACAAGGAGGCGCACAATCTCGACGTCGCCTGGTCCTATCCCCTGGAGTTCTACGAAGCGGCGTTGCGGTACGCACACCCGAAGGAGGTCGCGCCGAGGATGCACCTCGTGGGGGAGCGGATCGGGAGCGTCCTCCAGTATGAGGGACTCGGGTTCACCCACGAGGGAGGCGACCCGAGCGCGGGACCGATCGTGTCCACATATACGCAGGGGGACATGGAAGAGAAGCTGCGCGCCCAGTTGGACCTCGCGAAACGGATCCGCGCGGTCGACGTGGACGACGTCGTCTCACGAATCGTCGTGCACCACCTTCTGCCCGACATGATCGGGAACATGAAGGCGTTCTCCAGCCAACAGTTCCGGTGCACGAAGTGCAACGCGAAGTACCGACGACTCCCGCTCCGCGGTGTATGTTCGAAGACCGCGCCGGCGCCGGGGGGCGCGCGAAAGGCGTGCGGCGGGAACCTGACCCTGACCGTCCACGAGAGCTCCGTGCGCAAGTACTTGGAGATCACGAAACAGATCACGGACGAGTACGAGGTCTCTCCGTACCTGCGGCAGCGGATCGCCCTGATGGAAGAGGCGATGCGATCCCTGTTCACGGACGACCGGGGCCAATCGCTCAGGCTCGACGACTTCTTCTGATCACGCGGTCGGGCCGCGCGCGCGGACGCGATCGGACTGGCGGCGCACGGCGTACGCGCCTGCGAAGGCGGTGGCGGATCCGACGAAGAGCAGGACCACGCCGAACCAGAAGACGTCGGAGAGGGTCGATGTGTCGATGATCGGGATCCGGATCCCGAAGGGTCGCGGCGGCCACGGGAACAGAAAGTCGCCGAACACGCTCACGACGAAGCTCCCGACGGCGGCGGCGATGAGCAGTAGCCCCACGAGCGCTGTGCGCGGGACCCGCAGCTGGTAGCCGCACGCGTGGCACACGGAGGCGCGGTCGTCGACGACCTTCGCGAGGCAATTCGGGCACCGTTCGTGACGGCGCGCCCACGGGGGCCGGGGCAACGTGACCATGGAACGCCGCCCGGAGACCGCGCATCCTACTAAAGCCTTGGGCGTCAGGGACGCAACGCCGCGGAGTCCCCCAAGGGATGAATAGCCGAGTGTCCTGCCCGGGGCAAGGCGGCCACGGGGGCGATTAATGGATCCGACGCGTCGTGCGGCGCTCCGCCGCCAAGCCCTCCGACTCGTGTGGATCGGCGAGCTGTGGAACGTCCTCGAGGCCGTCGTGGCCCTCTGGTCGGGAATCGGCGCGGGGAGCGTCGCGCTTGTGGCCTTCGGCCTGGACAGCTTCGTGGAACTGTTCGCCGGGGCGGTCCTCATCGTGCACCTCCGCCGGGACCTGGACGGTGCGGAGGACGCCGCGTCGGATCGAAGGGCGCACCGGCTGCTGGCCGTGACCTTCTTCGTCCTCTCTGGGTACATCGTGTTCCAGTCCCTCGCCACCCTCGGGGGGTGGCTTCCCCGACCCGCGGAGAGCCTTGTCGGAATCCTGCTCGTCGTGGCAAGCGCGGTCGTCATGTCCGTGCTCTACGTCAGGAAACGGAGCCTCGCGCGCGACCTGAACTCCCGGGCGTTGCGCGCGGAGGCCATCGAGACCCTCGTGTGCGACGTCCAGGACCTCACCGTGGTCGTCGGACTTGGGCTGAACGCCCTCGTGGGCTGGTGGTGGGCGGATCCGATCGCCGCGATCGCCCTCGTGCCCCTCCTCGTGAGGGAAGGCTGGGAGGGACTTTCCGGTCCCCACGAGGAATCCTGAGGGCCGCGGGACTGGGCGGCGGAACCCTGTGCTACGGAACCCCGCATCCTTTATCCCCGGGCGGACGGTTCGCGCGAGGAATGCGCGTCCTCCACGTCGTAAAGAAGTTCCCGCCCCTCATCGGCGGGGACGCGACCGCGGTGGCGGGACTCGTGCGTGCGCAGCGGCGCGCGGGAGACGAGGTCCACGTCGTCACGTACGCTTCCCCCGGGGGGAAGGACGCGGGAGCGACGCGCGTCGGGCCGCCGCAGAAGGGCGCGGACATGGACCGGATCACGTTTCGGCGACTCCGTGGGATGGCGGCGATGCGGCGGTGGGCGAAACACAACCTGACCGCGATGCGACCGGATGTGGTCCACGCGCACGCGGCCGACGTCGGCTACGCGGTGGGACGCGTCGCGGGACGGGGAGGGACCCCAACCCTCCTCACGTGCCACGGCGTCTGGTTCCCGAGCCTCGGCCGCCACTCCTTCCGAGGGAGCATGGAGGTCCGGCTGATCCGGCTGGGCCGGTACCGGACGATCACGGCCGTCGATGCGGCGTCCGTCGCCGCCCTGAAGTCCGTGGGGTTCGCCGCGGCCCGACTTGTGCCGAACGGGGTGGACCTCGGGGAATTCGAAGGCGCTCGCGCTCGGGACGGGCCGTTCCGGTTCCTCTTCGCCGGCCGTCACGAGAGGCAGAAGGGGCTCGACCTGCTCCTGGAGGCCACCGCCAAACTTCGCGACGCTCCTCGGGATCCGTTTGTCGTAGATGTACTCGGCGAAGGATCGCTGACCGCCGCGCTGCGCGCCCGCGCGCACGATCTGGGGCTCGACGGCGTCGTCCGATTCCGAGGGGCCCTCCCGCGCGCGGGCGTCGTCGCCGCGTTCCGCGGGTCGGACGCCTTCGTCCTCCCTTCGCGGTCCGAAGGCTTCCCGATCGTTCTGCTCGAGGCGTGGGCCGCCGGTCTCCCGGTGATCGCGACCGCCGTCGGCGGCGTTCCCCACGTGGCCGTGCCCGGTACCGCACAGCTCGTCCCGCCGGAGGATCCAGCCGCGTTGGCCGATGCGATGGCGAGCATGATGTCCGACACGGAGGAGCGGGCGACAATCGCCGAGCGCGGATTCGGCCTGGCCCGCGACCGGTACTCGTGGGACTCGATTGCGCGCGAATATCGGGAGCTGTACCTCTCGGCTCGGTAGGTGCCCATGCGAATCGCGTACTTCGCCCATTTCGCCGGTGGTTCCGACGGGGCTTCCGCGATGGACGCGGATTTCCTCGCCGCGTTGCGCGCCCAAGGTCATGACGTGACCGTCCTCTCTCCATTTGCGAAGCCCGAAACGGGTCGGGTGGCCGGCGACATCTCCGCCGCTCGACTCGCCCGGCTCGTCCTCGCGATCCCCGGCTACACGCGGATGGCCCTGGCGGGCCTGCGGCTCGCGCGGGACCCGGATCGGCGCATCGTCAGCCAGTACCACGTGTTCCATCCCGCGACGTTCGTCGCGTTCGTGGTCGCTCGCCTTCGGAGCCGTCCCCTGATCGTCCGGGCCCACGACCCTCTTCCCGGGAGCTATCGGGGCTCCGCGCAGGGGGCGATGTTCCGCGGCGGCTTTCGGCTCTACCGCCGCGTCCTCCGCCATCCGCGGACATGGACGATGGTCCCCAGCCGCGAACTTCGCGCCGTCGTCGGCGATTCGCTGGGTCTCTCGGCGGAGCGCGTCCTCGTGGTGCCCAACAATGTGACCCCGATGTCCTTGCCGAATCCGGACGACGTCGCACGGCTACGGACGTCCCTCGGGCTCGAGGGGCGTCGCGTGGTCCTCCAGTTCGGCAGCTTCACGGATGCGGGGACGCGCACGTTCGTCGAGGCCCTCCGCCTCCTCGGCCGCCCCGAGGTCGTGGGGCTGATCCTCGCGGACCCGTGGAGGACCGCTCAGTTCACGCGTCTGGCGGCGGCGTCCGGGATCGCGGACCGACTCATCGCACCCGGCCCGCAGCCGTACGCCCGGCTGAACGCGTTCCTCACCCTCGCGGATGTGTGCGTCGGCATCCTCAGCGCGGACCCGATCGCGATCGGATCGATGCCGAGGAGCACCATGGAGGCGATGGCGTTCGGAAAGCCGGTCGTGCTCGCGAGGGACGTGTCCTCGGCGTCGCTCGTCGACGCGGGGAGGAACTGCGTGGCGGTCCCGCCGGGCGACCCGGCGTCCCTCGCGTCCGCCATCGCACGAATCCTCGAGGACCCGGCGTTGGCGGCGGCCCTCGGGAGTCGGGCGCGGGAGACCGCCGGCAAGTTCCGATCGGACGCGGTCGCGCGCTCCTTCACCGCCGCACTCGACGGAATCCCTTAAGCGGACCTCGACGGTTGCCACGGCGTGAAGCGGGCGACCGCCGCCGCGCTATTCGCGGTCTTCCTCCTCGCGATCCTCGTTCGACTCCTCCCGCTCCTGCGATACCAGTTCTGGGGGTCCGACTTCGGCGAGTACTACGTCCTCACCCGTGCGATCGCGGAGGAGGGCGCGCTCCCGAGCGCCTATCGCGGCTGGGGCGTGACCTACCCGTACTTCCCCGGGATGTTCGCCCTCAACGGCGCGTTCGTGATCCTCGGCGCCCCCGCGGGGATCGCGGCCTCCGTGCTCGTGCCCGTCATCGCGAGCCTCGGCGTACTGCCCGTGTTCCTCATCGCGGCCCGCGTCACGGGGGACGACCTCGCGGGGCTCGTCGCGGCCGCGTTCCTGGCGGTGTCGATGTTCCACGTGTTCCCGACCTCCCACGGGATCCCCGCGGCGCTCGGCGACCTTCTCCTGCTCACCTCGCTCCTCCTGTTCCTCGGCATCCGGCGGTCCCTGCGGTTCGTGCCCCTCGTGCTCCTCGCGGGGTTCTCGGTGATCGTCACGCACCACCTCACCGCGTACTTCCTGATCCTCCTCGCGAGCTCCGCGCTCGTGCTCCGGGCAGCGCTGGACCGGAACCTCACGCTCCGGGACATCCAAGGGGAGGTCACGGCGCTCGCGGTCCTCGGGGCTGCGACGCTCGCGTTCTGGGCGTTCTACGCAACGCCGCTGTGGACCCTCATCGTCCAGAATTCCCCCGCATCGGGACCGGTGCTCGTCGGCGGGACGGCCCTGGCCGTGATGGCGGCTCCGTCGGTCTTGGTCCTCCGCCGCCGAACGTCGTGGCGGTACCGGCCGCGGGTTCGGACCGTTCGGGGCGCCGCCCTCGGCGCGGGCCTCGCGTTCGCCACGTCCGTGGTCTTCGTGATCGTCGTCGGCACGGGCTCCGTCCCCGGCACGTCCCTGCGCATCCCGCTCGCGGAAACCGCCCCTTACATGGCGATGCTCGCATTCGTCTCGTTGTCCGCCGCAGGGCGGAGGACGATGGACCTCTCGCGCGAGGGCCCGGACGTGACGGCCTGGTTCGTCGCGGTCGTCGCCTCCCTCGTGGCGGGCGTCCTCGCCGCCCCGGAGGTGCTGATCCCGAACCGCCACCTGCAGTACTTCATGATCCCCTTCGCGGTCCTTGCGGGTGCGGGTCTCCGGTGGCTCACGGTCGGGACGGAGCGTCGAGGACGAATCGCCGCCGCAAGCGCCGCGATCCTCCTCATCGGGGCGACCGCCATCGGCGCCTACCCGCCTCCCGGAACCCTCGGGCACCAGGAGGGCATCGCGGCCCGGACCGTCGATACGGCCCTCTGGGTCGGAGACCACGCGGACGGCCTCGTTGCGGCCGATCACCGCCTCTCATCGATCCTCTTCGGCTTCGGCGGCGTCGACGCCACGTGGGACCGCGAGGTGCGGTTCTGGCACACGGCGGACCTCAATGTCACGTTGGCGGCCCTGTCGAACGTATCGACACCCGACGGGCGCACCCGCGTGGACTGGGTCGTGGTGGACGAAGACCTGCGTGCCGGCGTGCAGCTCTCGCCGTTCGCCCCAGCCCTTCCCCTCCTTCCCTCCGAGGAGGAGAAGTTCGCGACGTCGCCGTTCCACAAGATGTACGACTCGGGCTTCTCCGAGGTCTATCTCGTGAACTGGGGACTCGTCCCGTGATCACGGCTTCGGCGGGACCGGGAAGCAGATGCTGCAGTTCGGGTCAAGCGCCGAGATCTTCTTGTGATAGTCGCAGAAGCGCTGCGTGTTCATGATCCGGTCAATGATCGTGTTGAACCCGAGGACGCGCTCCGCCTGCGACGCGCCGTTCGCCATCTTCGCCGCCATCTCGCGGACGAATGTGTCGATCTCCGGGAAGAGCCGGACAATATCCGGGTCGATCCCGCGGCTCTCCGTCTTGTAGTGGCTCACCGCCGCCTGCGTGATCCCCAGATGGCGCGCGACCTCGACCTGCTTCATCTTGTACTCGTCGAGGAGGACCTGGGCGAGTCGGGCGCGAATCGCCGGGAGAAGTTTCGCGGTCACGACCTCGAACGGCTGGAGCACTGCGAGCCTCAGGTCGTATCATACCGCCGCCGGGCTATTAATCCATCGCGCTTCGGGAGAGGTCGCCCTCCCTCGGCGCGGCATTCGGCATCGGAGCGAAGTAGAGACGCTGCCGCGCATCGCGCAGGCTCCACCGCCAGATCACCCGTCCGTTTCCGCGCAACCGCGCGAGCGCGAACCGCAGCGTGCGCGGCGGGAGTCCCGTCGCGGCGACGAGGTCCATGTGCGTCAGCGGCCCATGCTGCATGAGGACGTGAAGGACGCGCTTCGCGGAGGGCGGCAGCTCACCGGAGGCAAAGAAGACCACGGGACGCGGGTCCCTCAGCGATGTCGGTCATCGTTCTCGCGCGCACGGAGGACGGACCTCACGATAAACCTGTCTAAGGCGGCAAGTAGACGAACGTGAGGAACGTCGGCGCCGAGAGGATCCACCGCTGCGTCCGTTCGACGAGGAACTCGTGCCCGGGGTCCACGACGAGGACGGACGCGTCCATGGCCTCGAACTCTTCGGCGGTGTACACCTCCCGAATGGGTTCGAACGGGTGCACGTGGGTTCGGAGCGGCGCCGCCGCCAGAAGACCCGGGGAGTAGACGCGCACGTCGGCTCGCCGGACCTCCACGCGATATGGCGAACCCGCTAGGGCTGGCGGCAGCGACAAAGGAGCCTCGCCCCCCCGAAACACGACCTCTGCGTCCATCGTTCCGATCGCGTCGAGTTGGCGGGCGAGATGGATCGCCAACCGTTCGGCGGCGTCGCGCACCGCGTTCCCATCGGACATCTCGAGGAGCGAGACCCCGGTCGCGAGGATTAGGAACGCCGCCGCGGTCATCGCGGCTCGGCTTGCGAGATCGTCGATCATGGCACCGCCAACCGGACGGGTCCCTCGCCGTCATACGACACGCGCACGACCGTGTGTCCGGGACCGAGGTCGAGCGGACCCGCCTCGCCGGCCATCGGGACGGGAGGCTCCGCGAGGAGGAACCTCTCCGGCGCGCCGGAGACCTTGTACACCGCGGAGGGAGCGCGGGGCCCGCCCGCCGTGTCCCCGATCCGCACGTATTCCACTCGAGCGGTGACGCCTCCGCTCAGGTCCACGACGACGTCCTGCGCGCCTCCGCCGGAGAGGTACAAGCGCTGGGCCACGCGGACCACGGCGTCGATCGCGACCTCCGCAGTCCGGGAGGCTTGCGCCGTCTCGTACGCGTTCAGCCCGCCGTGGATCGCCGGCACGGTGAGGCCCACGACGACCGCGGCCACGAGGAGCCGGAGGGGAAGTTCCATCCCTCAGGCGCCCCGCACGACCGGGATCGACCACGTCTTGGACGGGAACCCCGCCTTTTGGATCGTGAGCGTGAGCTCGCCGACGAAGATGCCGGGCGGTAGGGTCACCTGCACATCGCGAAGGCTCGCGGTCCCGTTGAGGGCTCCGTCCCCGGAATCTTGGGCCACGTACGTCCGCGCGACCGCGCCGCCCAGCGTCACCACGATTCCCTGAAGCGGTTGGTCCTTGCCGTCGAACGCCGTCACGTAGATCGAGAGCGTCCGGCTCGCGGTCCGGTCCTCGGCCACCGCGGGGAGATTCACGGTCTCCGGGTCCACGTTCACGCGCTTGATCACCGCCGGGCCCTGGATCGAGAACGTCCAGCCGAGCACGACCGCCAACACGAGCCCCGCCACGATCACGACGATCATGAGCTGCAGCGGCATCCCTTCGATCCCGCCCGTCCTGTCTCGCATCGATCGCATTTCTGCGCCTCCGGGACGACCACGCACGGGCTCGGGCTTGCACCTTCGCCGTACATGCAACACGGGCGACGCGGGACCCTGGTCCTCCATCATCGACCGCTGCCTTTCGCCCCGGGAGATTTAGGTGGAAAGGTTGATACGCCGCGTCCCGTTCTCAACGGTGCCATGATAACGACCGAGGAGGTCCGTGCGCTCACCGACCGCCAGCGGGAGGTTCTCTCCATCGTCGTCGAGAACAAGCTGTACAAGGGCAAGGAAACGAACATCGCCGAGCTCGCCGAGGAACTCGGGGTCGCCCCCGCCGCCGTCTACCGCCACCTCGTGGAGATCGAGCGGAACCAACTCCTGAGGGTCCAGATCGTCCCGTCCGACAAGGGCACCGCCGTCTACGAGCGGCTCCGGCTCGACGAGCGGCCGCGCCGGCCGTACACGTCCGAGGCGCTGAACGAGACGCGGAAGCTCATCATGCGCTTCTTGCTCGATCACTCGGACTGTACGCTCGTGGAGCTGTCCGAGGAACTCGGGATCAACGATCGCACGATTTACCACCACCTGCGCGTGCTCGAGGCCGTGCAGCTGATCGCCCGGGAGCGGGGGCGCGCGATGAAGCGCGGCGTGCCGCCGTACATCTACAACATCACGGACCACGGGAAGGGCGTGTTGTTCCGGCTGTAGCCCGCTCGTGAAAGCCACCAGGGAGGATCGAACTCCCGACCGCTCGCTTACAAGGCGAGCGCTCTACCGACTGAGCTATGGTGGCGCGGAATCGGATACCCGAACCCTCCGTAAAAGCGTTGGCGGCGGGGATACGGGCTGCGAATCATTTATAAGACCCCCTCAAATCCCCTACTCCCCTGGGGAGCCCCGTGGTCGCCTGCCCGACGTGCGGAAACGAACTCACATACATCCCCCAGTACGACCGCTGGTACTGCTACGCGGAGGGCAAGTACGCGCCGAAGACGATCGCGCCGTCCCCCGCGGTCGGAGCGGCGGTGGGCCCCGCGATCGAGCCTGGCGCGCCGGAATCCCACGACGGCCACTTCCACTGCCCGTCGTGCGGGAAGGAGCTCACGTACATCCAGCAGTACCAGAGGTACTACTGCTATCCCGAAGGGAAGTACGCGCCGAAGGACATCCTGCCCGTCATGGCGGTCGCGGCCCCGACTCCGGTGGCCGTCCCCGCGGTCGCCGAAGCGCCCGCGGTAGAGCCTGCGCCCGCTCAGGCAATGGAACCTGCCAAGGAAGCGCCGTCGCCGGAACCTGTCCCGGAGACGTTCGTGGAGGGCGGCGTCCCGCCCGTGGTCACGCCCACCGAGGAAGGCACGGCTCCCGCCGAGGAGGAGGCGCCCGTCGGCGAACGCCCCGAGTTGCGGCGCGCTGCGGTCGTGAAAGCGAAGAAGGGCAGGCTGATGGAGTGGTGCTCCGCCTACGACCTGGATCCGATCGGGACCCGCGTCCAGCTGCGGGACCGGCTGCTCGCGTACATGGACGAGCATCGGATTGACGCGGAGGAGGAGATCACCGAAGTCGCTCAGGCGGCAGAGGAACTCCTGGAGGCTTCCGAGCCGGTGTCGGCCGCGTCCCCGGAGCTGACCGCAGAGCCGGATCGGATCGTCGAGGAGCTGGAACCCGCGGAGGAGCCGGAGCCCGCGCCCGAGCCCCGGCCGGCTCCCGAAGTCAGCCCGACTGAGGCAAGACCGGAGTCGGCCGAGAAGTCCGAGCCCGTTCCCGAAGTCGAGGAGGTCCCCACTCTCGAGGAACTGCTCCCCGAGATCGCGAAGGCAAAGCCCCTTGAGGCTCCCAAGCCAGCCGCGGCCTCGCTCGCCGCCGCTCCTGTCGAAGCCCCGACAGGCGAGCCGCCCTGGGCCGAGCCCATGCGGATCGCGCCGTCAAAGGCAGAATCCGAGGGCGTTCAGATCCGGGAGGCAAAGGTCGAGCCGCCGCGGGCCGAACCGGCGAGGGCGGAACCCGTGCCGGTCCCCGCAAGGGAACCGATCGCCGAGGCCCCGCGACTGGAGCCACCGAGGCCGGCCCCCGTGGCCGCGAGGGCGGACCAGCCGAGAATGGAGCCGATCCGAGCTGAGCCCTGGAGGATGGAACCCGCTCCCGCGGCGACCCCGGTCCCCGCCGCCATCCCCGTGCCCGCGCCGCCCGCGGTCAAGGTCGAGGTCACGCCCGCGCTCCCCTGCCCGACGTGCGGGAAGGAGCTCACATACATTGCGCAGTACGACCGCCTCTACTGCTACTCCTGCGGGAATTACGCGCCCAGTGGCTACGGGAAGGGGACGCCCCCGCGGCTCGCGCCCGCACGGTCTCCCGTGGTGGAGGCTCCCAGACCGGTCGAGGCGCCCAGGCCCATCGAGTCCCCGCGACCTGC
>DATEUK010000089.1:0-13781 GCA_035283165.1 Thermoplasmata archaeon | reverse complement strand
GGGGTTCCCGTCCCGCGCGGGGTCCGCGCTGTGCTCCAAGAATGCCCACGACACGACCTCCCGATCCCGGAGCGCCGCCAAGAAGATCGGACGGGGGAAGTGACGGAGCCACGTCCGGAACGTCTGCGCGTAACCCACGATGCCGAGGCCCCGGAAGAACTCGAATCCCTCGGGGTCCGTCTCCACGCCGCGGATCTGGACCCGGTCGACGTCCTCGGGCTCCTCGAACCTCACGTACCCGTACGTAGCGTCCCGCGCGATCTCGCGCATCCGCCCCCGGGAACTCACTCCGTGTACAAGAGCCACACGTCTGCGTTGTTCCGGAGGAGCATGTTCAGCTCCGTCCGCGAGATCTCCGCCTTCGCCAGGAGCACAGGAAGCCACTCGTCCGGGACGATCTTCTTCTCCCCGTCCGTCCAGACGGTCGCGATCTGCGCGTACTTCACGCGTTTCTCGCCGACGGTGATCCGCGCCGCCGCAGCGGCCCGGAACGTCTGGTGGATGATGTGGAGGCTGTTGATCGCGGTCGGCTTGACCGTGCTGTTGTAGTACTCCGCGACCTCCTCGTGAATCCGCGAGAAGGAGCCGACGCGCTTCACGTACTCCTGCCAGCCGCGCTCGAACGGCGAGCGGCGCGTCACGACGCAGTTTTTCGTCGGCATGAAGACCTCCTCGAAGGCCGTCAGAATCGAGTTCCCGCTCTTGAGCGCCTGGAGGAACTCGTCCCACGTGTCGTACTCCTCTTCCGGCATGGACTTCGCGAGGTTCGTCGCGAGGCTCATCAGGTAGTTGTTCAGCCCGGAGGCGCCCTGCTTGTCCGCGATGTCCTCGAGGAAGAGGTGGGTCGCCACGTCGACGAACGGGTTCGATTCCACCGTCTTCTCCCGCGAAGGTTCTGTCGCCATCCCTAGGCCTCCTTGAGTTTCGCGCCCTTCATCATGATCGCGTACACGCACTCGTAGTTCCGCAGGAGGGACCGAACGTGCTCCGGGTTGATCCCGAGCTTCTTAAGGTTCCGCTCGCTGATCTTCGTCTCCCCCGTGAAGCCGCGCGTCGCGAGGAGCAGGGACTCGAGCGGGCGATCCGCGATCGAGATGTTCTTCGCGACCTCCTCGCGGAACTTCTCGTGGATCACGCAGAAGTTGCAGACGGCGATGTCATGGACGGAATTGTTGTACTCCTCGGCCACGGCGCGGTCGGCGCGCGGCAGCTCGCCCACGGAATACCGGACGCGGAGGATCGTCGGGACGAACACGCACTGTCGCAGCGCGTAGATGTAGCCCACGACGTCCCCGTCCACGTCCGTCACCGCCAAGTCCGTGAGCGGGATCACGTCGCCCTCGATCGAGAAGCCCGTGCGGCCCTCCCGCAGGGCCACGTTGAATGAGGGCCACCCCATGTAGGCCTCTTTCCCAATCCGGCGCGCGAGGTTCTCCCCGACGCGCTGCCAGTACTGGATCGTTCCGTCCACGCCTGCCTTCTCGCTCATGTCCTGGATGAGCGACACCAGGGCCACGTCAAGCATCGTTCCGTTCCTCCTTTGTCCGATACATCGTGTGTCTCCCCCTCGTCGAGGAGGAGATGAGACCGCGATGCTCCAGGTCCGCGAGGATCTCCCGGAGGACGACCGCGCCGATCCCGAGCGCGCTCTCCAGCGCCGCCACGCCCATGGGTTCTGCGGACAGGGCGGCGAGGATCCTTCCCTCCAGTCCGCTCCTGATCGCGGCAGGTTCGCTCCTCGCACGTGTCGACTCCGCCGGGGGGGCGAATGCGGCGACCCGACGCTCCAGGTCGGCGAACCGCATGCCGAGGGCCTCGACGGACTCCCGCGTCGCCGTCGCCGCCAAGGTCTCCTGCAACTTCGTGGCGAACTCCTGGACGTCCCCGAGGGCACCTCTCACATGGGTCTCCAGAAGGGCGATCCGCTCCGTGAGTTGCTGAACCCTCGGTCCCGCCTTCTCCCATGCCCTGGCCAGCGCGAGGGCCTTGTCGACGGCGTACTCCTGACTCTTGAGCTTGACGAGCGCCCGGAAGTTTCGGGGCGCGTACCTGTGGACGGGCTCGAGGAGGTGGCGCATCAACTCGTCGTACGTCATCTGGACCTGTCGCGCGGACACGAGCCCCTTCTCCAAGGCATCCGCAACACCCGCATTCAGACGGTGCGGTTCGTATTGGAACAGGTCGGACCCGCTCGTCTTCAGCCGGACCTGCTCGAGTGACCGACGGACGTGGATCTCCGCGTCGTGGGTCCCCAAGACCTTCCGGAGCTCGCCCACGACGTCATCCAGCGTCGCCTGGTACGCCGCCTCCAGGATCGACGGGGGCACCTTGGAGATGTCGAGCGTCTCCCCGTAGCCGACTTCGTCGACGATGTCGCCGATGCGCTCTCGGATCCGTTCCAGTTCCTTCTGGATCGGTTGCAGGTCGTCGAGCGCGACGCGGCGGTTCACCTCTTCCCTCAGCTCGTCGACGGTCCGCATCATCCGGGCTCCCAGGGAGGCGAGCAGGGTGTTGAGCGTGTGGACCGCCTCCTCGAGTTCCGCGACCTGCGCGGCCAGCTCGGAACGCGAGACGGGGGGCGCCTCCCCCGCAGACTCGTGGACGCCTTCGTTTTCGTTCATGCTCACACGAACGCCTTCAGCTTTCGCTGAACCTCGGGGATCCACGCGCGCGCGCACCGATCCGCAAGGATGTCGCCGCCGTGCGCGCGGACCTTCGCGACGACGATGTCGAGGAGCTTGAGCCACTGATCGTCCTTCATGTAGGCGGAGGAGGTGCCCACCTCGTTGAACGAGACGTCGAGGACCTCTTGGACGGAGCCGATCCCGACCGCCTTCGTCAACTCCGCCTTCAGGTAGCTGTGGATCTCCTTGTTCCGCAGGTATTGTGGCGACTCGTCGAACTTCTCGACGAACAGCTGGCGGCTGAGCCTGCGGAGCTCCTCCTGCGTGTCCGCGTCGTAACCCGAGAGGACCTCGGGCGTCATCGGCCTTTGCTGGAACACATGCCCAAGGACCGCGGCCGCATGCTGCACGTGCGCGACGGTCGCGCCCATCTTCGTGATCTCCTGCTTCCCGGAGAGGAGGACGAGGAACGAGCGCTCGCTCACCTGGGCAATCACGGTGGCCCCGTACTCATACTGCGTCAAGCTGAGCCGCATCGCCTCCGTGGACAGCTCCGCGCAGATGTTCGGGAGGTTCGCCTTCACCACGTTGAGGAGCCGGTACTGCGGGGCGGTGAGCTGGTCGGGGATGGACGTCGCAAAAATCCTCGTGTCAACGCCGACGAGCATCGCGACGTCAAACCCGAACTCCTTCCGGATCCGCTGGAGCTCCATGTCCAGCATCGACTTCAGGAGCGTGGCCGTCTCGGCTTCCATCCGTCTTTCCAGGGTCGCGTTCGCCATCATCCGCTCACGACTTGAGTCCGTACGTGTCGAACAGAATCTGGAGCGCCTCGTGCGGCGAATACGCATACGCCCAGTTCGTTCGCATGTTCTCGATCTTCGCGAGGACGTGCGGGGGGGCTTTGAGCGATTCCGCGGTCTTCAGGGCGCGGTCGAAGATCCCGCCGAACTCTCGCGCCGCGGCCTCCGCAGGCATCTCGCCCGGCCCCGCGCGGATGATCGCGCCGACGCCCTTCGCAAAGAAGTACGGGTACACGCCCTCGCCGTGGTGGGCGCCCCGGACCTTGAGGATCTTCAGGGTCCGGTTGAACGCGCCTCCCACCGGATAGTATTCCAAGTGGAGCGCGCCGTCGCTCAGGTAGATGGGGAGGAGCACGTCCTCCCCGATCGTCTCACCGGGCTTCGCATGCTCCTCGACCGTCGCGATCACGACGCCGAGCTCCTTCAGCGTATAGAACAGGCGGGCGATCATCTCGCGCTGCTCCAGCCGGTCCGGCGTCGCCCAGATCACGGGAGTCATCGGGTCGATCACGACGCGCGTCTTGATCTCGAAGTCCGCGCGAGCCTTCACGAGCGCGGGCAGCTGCTCCTCAATCATCTTCTTAAAATTCTTCCCCTTGAGGTGGATGAAGAAGAGGTTCTTGTCGAGCTGGTCTTTCATCCGAAAGCCCATGAGCTCCCCCTCGCGCACGATCTGCTCGGGGGACTCCTCAAGGGAGACGTACAAGCCCTGCTGACCCTCGTCGATCCCGTGCATCAGGAACTGCATCGCGAACGTCGTCTTCCCTGTGCCCGAGGAGCCGACGATCACGTGCGCCGTCCGTTCCCGAAACCCGCCGCCAATGAGTGGGTCGAGGCCGAAGATGCCGGACTTCACCAGGGGTTCCGTCATCCCGCGCGCCTCCGGCGTCCCTCCGCGGACGCACGTTCGTGCCGTACGCGGGTGGGCTCGGCCATGGAACTTGCGTGCGATGGAGGCATGGTTGGTAAGTAGGTTTCCCCCTGAGTCGCGGGAAATGCAACGAAGGTCGAGTCCTATGGTACGAAACGGAAGTAAGCGAGCCAGCAAGGCGGGAATACTTTCATGGCACAAGTTGGAATTGAGAGGGCATCCAGCGTCGCGGTCATTTCGAAACACACCGGTCCAGATGGTTCAATCCGCGAGAATGGGGGGGAAGGGTATTTGTGCCCCACGCCGGGTCGGCCTGATTCCATGGTGCGCGTCTTCCGTCAGCGGATCTGGGTGCGCAGGGACGAGGTGCTCGACGCGGTGGAGGCGTTCGACGGACCACGCCGCACGTTCTACAGCTACACATTCCGGACGCTCCGAGCCGGGACTTGGATCCCCGCCGTGCGATGGGACAACTGGGAAGGTCTGGATCACGTGGATCGGTTCGACGAGCGGGGGATCCTGAGGGACCGGGGGCCCTGGCGGGACCGACCGTTGCCGGATGTCCTGAAGCTCGTGAAGGCGTTCCGTCGGAACCTCCCGACGATGGACTTGAAGGAGCTGTAACGATGCGAGTCGAGGTCTCGGGGAGTGCGGGGCCCATGGCGGCCGAACGAGAGCTCAAGGCTCTGGAGGGCCGTCATGAAGGGTTCGACGCCCTTCGCCAGAGGGTGCTCGTGGGACAGTGCAGCGAGCCCGTGGCGGTGGACGACTTCGTCGTATGGAAAGCCTTGAGGGACCCCGGGGGCGCGCTGGAGGAACGAATCGTATTCGACACCCCGGATGTCGTTCGGACGCTGACCCCTCGGCGGCTGGAGCTCTTGGAACTCCTGCGCCAGGTCGATGTCCCATCCATCAAGGACCTCGCGATCCGGCTCCGCAGGGACTACAAGAACACGTACGACGATCTCGTCGCGCTCGGGGCCTGGGGGCTCGTGAGGCTGCTCCGCGAGGGGAAGAACCAACGGCCCGTGGCCCTCGTCACGGGTCTCCACGTTTCCTGGGAGAAGTCCGTCGGCGCTTCTCCGCCAGCGCCCTGAGTCGGCGCTCGAGCGTCAGGCCGTGGGATGCGACCGCCAATTCGCCGCGCGTGCGCTCGATCAAGCCCCTCGCGACGTCCTGTTTGTGCCGGAGCGGGAGGATCGCGTTCGGATGGTCGAACCGGAGCAGCGCGTCGAACACCTCCTCCATGCGATCCAGGAACCCCATCGCGTCCTCGACCTTCCCCGCCCGCAGCCGATCCAGGGCGAACCGGCGGAGCTCGCCCACCGCGTCCGCCAGACCGAGGAGGTATCCCGCGCTCGTGACCCCGATCTCGCGGGGATCGGGCAACGCGGCGTCGCCGAGAACGCTGTGGACGATCGCGGCCTCTGCCGCTTCTTGGAGAGCGACCTCAACCGCGCCGCCGTGCCACAGATCCGGGTGGTCCGCCAGGACCTCCCGCAGGCGGGACGTCGTATCCCGCACGGCATCCAGCGGATTCTTCACGTCCTCTCCGCGGTGCATGCCACGGATCGCGACGCCCGCAAGCCGCACGAGGTCGCGTGCGACCCTGAGGGCCTCCTCCCGGACCCGGTCCTTCTCGTCGAGCTCGGCCTCCAGGCGGGCCACGATCGGATCTAGCCCCTTCATGGAAGGGGCGCGACCGCGCGCGGGGCTCATTAGGGTTTGCTCCGGAGGTGCGGTCCCGCTTCCGGGACGGTCATCCCCAGGGATACACGTTCTCCGCGGGGCAGTACCACCGCTGGTACTGGTAGACGTACTGGAGGAACTGACCGCATCGTGGGCAGTGTGGAGTCCCGCCTGCCGCCGTCGGTGTCTGTGTCGGCGGTCCCGTCGACGGCAGTGCCCCGGGCCGCTCCGTGGGCGGTCCTGCCGGCTGCGGCTGCCCCGGCTGCGGGAGCGGCGCCGACGCGGGGTATGGCGGGTACGCCGGCTGCATGTACATCGGCGGGTAGCTGTACATCGGCCGCGACTCCTCCTGGACGATGCCGACGATCATTAGGATGAATCCTACGACCGCGAGGGCGATTCCCCCCACGCAGACGAACGGGATGAAGAGAAGGACCAAGCCGACGACGAGGAGCACCGCCCCTCCAATCGTCATCCCCTCGTTCGTACTCCGCCCCCCGGCTGCGGGCGTATCCGCCTCCGCCTTATTACCTTCGCGGAGCACCCCTGGGCGGTCGGCGCCGGCCCCGGATGGCCTTCATTCTCGCAACCTTGCGGCGAATGGCGGCCGCGGTCCCGATGTCGTGGCGGACGTACGCGCTGCCCTTCACGGAACGGAGCGCCTCTTCCGCCTGCGCCTCCGCCCCGGAGAGAGACCGATCGATGCCGACCACCGCGAGGGCGCGCGAGGTCGTCGTCACGACCTGTCCGGCCCGCTCGTTCACGGAGGCGTAGTAGAGCCGAGCCCCGGTGGCGGCGATCGCCGCCTCATCGACGGCGAGGGCCTCTCCCGGGACTGGCTTCGTGCCGTATCCAATCGGGACCACGTACTTGCACACGCTCGCTTCTCGCCGGAACCGCACGTTCGCCCTCAGGGACCCCTCGGCAATCCGCGTGCACGTGTCCGCGAAATCCCCGGCCAAGAGGGGGAGCACGTTCATGCATTCCGGGTCCGCGAACCGCGCGTTGAACTCGAGAACGCGCACGCCGTCGGCGGTCGCGACGAAGCCGCCGTACAGGCAGCCGCGAAACGGCGTCCCGCGCCTCCGCAGTGCGTCGACGACCCTCCTGCAAATCGAAACGGCTTGGTCGCGGTCTTTGGCGGTGAGGAATGGAAGCAGGTGGTCGGCGTCGCTGTACGAGCCCATGCCCCCGGTGTTCGGCCCTCGGTCTCCCTCCAGCGCCCGCTTATGGTCCTGCGCGAGGGGCGTCGGGACGACCGTCTTCCCGTCCGTGAGGCACTGGAGCGAGAATTCTTCGCCGACGACCTTCTCCTCGACGAGGAACCGGGGGGCGCCGCCAATCCGCTTCTGCAGGATCTCGCGCCCGTACGCGAGCACTTCCCTGTATCCCGCAAGGTGGTCGCCCATGACCCTCACCCCTTTCCCGCCGGTGAGGCCCAGGGGCTTGACGACGAGCTCGATCTCGCATTCCTTGAGCCATGACTCGAACGCGCGAAGGTCGTCGAAGGCCCAGTAGTCGACGAGGCCCGGGATCTTGTGGTCTCGCACCAGATCCCGCGCGAACTCCTTGTCCGTCTCGATTCGCGCGGCGTTCCTCGTGGGGCCGACGGTGGGAATCCCGGCGGCTTCGAGCGCGTCCGCGAGTCCCGCCGCCAACGGCGCCTCCGGGCCGATCACCGCCAAGTCCGCGCGGCGGGACCTCGCCCAGTCGACGATCCACGCCACGTCCGTGACGTCATGGACCTCGGACTCCTCGGCGGCGCGGCGGATGCCCGGATTCTCGTTCCCCATCACCGCCAGGACGCGCGCGTCGGACGCACGGAGCGCATCGACGATGCAGTGCTCGCGCCCTCCTCCGCCGACGACGAGCGTCTTCATCGGCCGCGGCAACGTGGCCGCCCGCTAAAGGCTTCCGACGCCTCCTGGCGCCGAAACCTATTTTGGCGGCGTCGCCGGTCCCGTGCGGGATGCCCGACGTCGCCTTCGAGTACAAGAAGCTCTTCAAGGGGGCGAACGTCGACGCGGTCTTCGACGCGACGCTCGAGTGGCTCGTGAAGAAGGGCGCGAAGGTAAAGACCGCGGACAAGCCCACGCTCATCGAATGTCTTTACGGCCGCGAGGACGCGGCGTGGAACTGGGACAAGGAGCTGAAGCGGTCGGTCGACTTCGAGTTCGTCATCTCGAAGGAGTACGTGGGCGTCGGCGTGTGGCAGTCGCCGACGCGGAAGACCGTGAAGCGGGTGCTCGAAAGCCCGTTCCAAGCGAACATCACGTGGCGGGATTGGCTGGACGAGTGCTGGACATATGTGAACATGAAGATCGGCCCGGCCCCGGCGGCCGCGGGAACCCCGATGCGGATCCCCTCCGCGAAGGCAGCCGCGGAGAAGGCCGCGGGGGGAGCTCCCCCGCCTCCGAAGGCGCCACCTCCACCGCCAAAGCCCACGGAGAAAGAGGAACCGCCCTCCGCGTGACGGTCACCGGAGGGGTGCCATGAACGCGTTCTGTCCGCGGTCGCTCAGGGGACCGGGGACTCGGGCCTCCACGAGGTTACGAATCTCGAACACGCCCCGGAGCCTCTCGACCGCCCCGTGGAGCTCGCGGACCTTGATTGGTTCGAACGGGGCGAATCGCAGGGTGTCGTCGTGGACGTCCCACAGCCCCACGACCCGGCCGTCCCGGAGCACCACGTTCGTCACGTTCCCGCTCCGGTCCACGACCCGGTCCCGCCACTTCGGGTCCAGATAGCGCCGACGTTCCGTGTGGGCCATCATGTACGCATCCCACACCGGCAGCAGCGCGAGCGAGCCAGCCTCGGGTTCCGACGCGAGGTCGTCGAGGGATTCCCTCGTCGCGAGATGGATGCCCTTGAGCTTGTCGATCAAGACGGATTCCAGCTCGAGCTTCGCCAGGGCCTCCTTGGCGGTGGTCTCGGGGACACCGGCCCACCACGCGAAGTCCGCAAGGGTCGCGGGGCCGTTGGCGTCGAAGTAGAGCGGGGCGAGCTTTCGGAGGGCGGCCACAAGAGTCGGGAGGGTCTGGGGCGCGGCGACCCAGTCCCGGAGGAGCGCGTACTCGTACAGTTGGCTCCGCCATCCCCCGCGGACGCGGGTTGCGACGATCCGCCCCGAATGCGACATCGATCGCAGGAGGAGACCCAGGGCTCCCGGGAACGGCTCGCGCCATCCCTTCAGCCCCTTGCGGATCTCCGCGGCGGTCCTCGGGCCCCCGCGCAGGAGCGCCTCAATCGCGACCACGAACGTGCCGATCGACGCCTCCGTGAGGCCGCCCCTCTGCAACGCGGGGAGCAGCCACCGGCCCCCGCCCGTCGAGGCGGCGAGGGCGAGCCCGTGGGGAACGAGGCCCACGGTCATCATGTACCCGGAATGCCGCATCGCGGGGATCCTGACCAGGGTCCGTCGCTCGTAGAGCGCATCATCCAGGGCGCGGATGGCAAAACCCGTCACGCGGGCCGCCATCGAGAGGTAGCACGTCGGCGTCGCACCGTAGACCCCGGATGCGCGGAGGGTCGCCTCCTCCACGCCGGCCACGGGTTCGCCGAGGCCGTGCGCGCGGACGCAACGGGAGAGCACGGCCCGGAGGCGCACCGTCTCCATGGTCAGCCTGCGACGGACGCCTCCGCAGCGTGCACCGTGTTCCGAAGGAGCATGGCGATCGTCATCGGCCCGATGCCGCCGGGCACCGGCGTGATCGCAGCCGCGACCTCCTTGACCGCGTCGAAGTCCACGTCGCCCACGAGGCGCGTCCCGCTCTTCGTCGAGGCGTCCGGGATCCGGTTGATCCCGACGTCGACGACGACGGCCCCCGGACGCACCATGTCCGTCTTCACGAATCGGGGCCGGCCGATCGCCGCAACGAGGATGTCCGCGGTGCGCATCACCGCCGCCAGGTCGGCCGTCCCGGTGTGACACACCGTGACGGTCGCGTTGCCGCCTCTCCCCTTCTGCATGAGCATCGCCGCCAGCGGCTTCCCCACGATGTTGCTCCTTCCCAGGATCACCACATGCTTCCCCGAGGGGTCGTGTCCGCTCCGCACGAGGAGCTCCTGGACGCCGGCGGGCGTCGCGGGAACGAACCGGGGGGACCCGATGAGCACGAGGCCGACGTTCACGGGGTGGAAGCAGTCCACGTCCTTCAGGGGGGACACCGCGGCCACCGCCTTCTCCGTGCGGATCTGCGGTGGGAGCGGCTGCTGCACGAGGACCCCGTGCACGTCCCCGCGACCGTTCACCTTCGCGATCTCCTTGAGAAGTCGCTCCTCCAGGGTGTCTCCGGGCAGCTCCAGGATCTCGGAGTGGATCCCGGCCTCCCCGCACGCCTTCGCCTTCGCCTTCACGTACACCTGGGAAGCCGGGTTCTCGCCGACGAGGACGGCGACGAGGCCGGGCTTTCGCCCCCTTGCGATCAGCGCGTCGACCCGGGGCTTGAGCTCGGCCCGGATCGAGTCCGCGATCGCCTTCCCGTCGATCACGACCGCCGCCATCGGAGGTTCCCTGGGCGGCATGGGAGCAGGCCGCCTAAAGGTTTGGAGTCGCATCATCGGCGCCCCAGGCGCCTCCGCCCGAATAAAAGGGTGTTGATGGGTGGGGTTTTCAAGGAGGGGGGAGGTTGCCCATCAAACACCCAGACCCCACCAGCTCATCGCCGCTATTTAACCCTTGTTTCCGGATTGAACGGAAGAGTACGGATTCCGGCGCAACGGTTAAGTCCCCTCCCCCGGGTTGGCGGCTGTGCCCCAGGTCGACGTCGTGATCGTCGGCGCGGGTCCTGCCGGCGGTCGCGCGGGGATGGAGCTCGCGAAGGCCGGCCGCACGGTGCTGTTCCTCGAGAAGCGGGACGTTGTCGGCGTGCCGGTCCAGTGCGGCGAGGGGCTCTCCCGGTTCGGGCTGCAGAACGCCCGGTTGACCGTCCGAGAGGACTGGGTGCGAGAACGGGTTCATGGCGTGCGGGCGATGCTCCCGGACGGCACGAACTTCACCGTATCGATCCCGGGGTACTGCATCGATCGGGCGAAGTTCGACCAGTGGGTCGTGCAGCAGGCCGTCGACGCCGGGGCGGAGCTCCGGCTGCGGACCCGGGCGGTGAGCGCACGGCGCGAGGACGGAGGATGGCTCGTGGAGACGGACCGTGGGGACCCCGTACGGTCCCGTGCAATCATCGGAGCGGACGGCCCCGCCTCGAACGTCGCGCGGTGGGCGGGGCTCCTCCGGCACCGGACGTACACGAAGGCGCTGGAGTACCGATTCCACGAACGGGATTGGACGTTCCCGTGCGACGGCTGGCTCATCTTCTACTACGCGCAGAAGTACCACGGCGGCTACGCGTGGGTGTTCCCGAAGGCGGAGTACTACGACGTGGGCGTGCTCGCGGTGGACGGGGTGAAGGACCTCATGGCCGGGTTTTGCGCGCAGATGAAGGTCCCCCTGGACCGGATCCACAAGAAGACGGGTGGCGACATCCCGTTCCGGTACACGCTCTCGGCCCTGGCGGCCCCAGGCCTCGCAGTCGTTGGCGACGCGGCCGGGGTGACGAACCCCGTCTTCGGCGGCGGCATCCATCCGGCGTTGTACTCGGGCAGGATCGCGGGAGAGGTCGCGGTGCGCGCCTTCGAACGCGATGACATGAACCACTTCCTCGAGTACGACCGACACATGGGGGCCTCGCCCTTCTTCGACCCGGTCCTCTGGAAGACCGCGGCCCTGTTCGGGTCGTGGGACGACGAGCACTTCAACTTCGCAGGGGACGTCATGAACCACGGGGACACGAGGGACGTCAGCACCGCCCGAGCGTTCTGGCGAATCCTGGCTCGGCACCCGGGATACCTCTCGGAGACACGGGAGCTGCTCACGATGAAGCGCGGCCTCTCCCTGACACAGAAGTACGGCTGGTAGCGCGCGCCGCGAACGCCACGACCGCCGCCGTCGACACCGCCGTCGTTAGACCGAGGAGGGACGGCACGGTCCACGCGTAGACCGCGATTCGGAACGCGAGCGGCCCCACAACCGTTTCCGGGAAGAAGTCGACGGCCGCCCAGGCCGTGTCTCCGATCAGCACCGTCACCCCCGCGATCACGCCGAAGACGCGCGGATTCGCCCGGTCCCCCTCGAGCCACACGAGGCTCGATGCCAGACCGGCGAAGAGGAATGCGACCGGCCCGAGGAAGAACGCCAGGAGCAGGATTGCGACCTTGACGATCGTCGCGATCTCGACGCGCAGCGGCCGATCCACCTCGAGTCGGAGGAATCGCCGTTGGACCCAGAGGAGACCTCCGATGGCCGTCGACGCCAGCACGTACGGCGCGGCAATCTTGAGTCCGGGGGCCGGCTCGAAGGCGATCTGCGGAACACCGAACCGCCCCGACGCGACGACGCCCGCGAGCGGAAGGAGGACGAGGACCGGAAGCCACATGGACTCCGATCGAGCCCAGAATTCCCGATGGAGGGGGCGGTTCGCGACCGCCAATGCGATTGCGAGACACACACAGGCCAGGACTCCGAAATACAGCGCCATCGCCAGGTGGACGCCCCAGGGGATCGTCGTTGCGTCCTCAAGCAGGGGAAGAGGCCAGGGTGTGACGAGAAGGGAAAGGGCGACCGGCCCGAGAAGGCCGGCCGCGATGGCCGTCGCGCTGCGGGCGACCGCCGGACCCAAGGTGGCGTCCCTGACCCCCCACGCCACGACCGCCCCGTACGCGATCGCGGAGACCAGTGCACCGGGCGAGCCGAACCCTGCGACGTACGTATCTTCATACCGGAGGACGGGGGCGCCGAGGGCGACATCCACGAACGGCCCGAGGAACAGCGCGAACTGCGCCGCCATCCCGACCTGAGCCGCACGCGTGACCGTCGCTCGGCTCAAGGCAGCGACGACCGCCACCGCCAGCGAGAATGCGAGGACGTGCAGCATGACGTAGCGTGCCCACGCGGCAGGGGACGAATCGAGCCCCGCGGAGGTGCCCGCATACGAAAGGGCACGGGCGAGGCCTACAATCACCGTGAAGACAAAGAGAATCGTGGGTTGGCGCGCACGCATCCCCGCGTCCATCGGGACGTCGCCCTAATACGTTTGCCGCGGATCCCCGAGGAAACCGTAAAGAGGCCCGGGTCCCATGAGATGAACATGGCGGCGCCGAAGCCGCGCCGGGTGGCGAGCAACCTCGAACGGGTCCTCGCATCGAACGCATTGGCGGTGACCGCCGAGATCGCCCCGAACGCCTCCGGATCCCCTGAGCAGGTCCGCTCCCACGCGCGGGCGCTGAGGACGTTCGTGGACGCGTGCAACGTCACGGACAACCAAAGGGCGCAGGTCAAGATCTCCAGCCTCGCCGCCGCCGCCCTGCTTCTCAAGGAGGGCCTCGAACCCGTGATGCAGCTCGTCACGAGAGACCGGAATCGCATCGCGCTGCAGTCCGATCTCCTGGGTGCCCACGCGCTTGGCGTCCGGAACGTGCTCTGCCTCTCGGGGGACGACCCCCGTTCGGGGAACGAACCGGACGCCACGCCCGTCTACGAGTTCACCACCGAGCGGCTTCTGGCGGCGGCGAAGAAGATGCGCGACTCCGCCGTACTCGCAGGCGGCGCACCCGTCGAGGATCCGCCGAACTTCCTCTTAGGCGCGACCGCGAGCCCGTCCGCAGCGGAACTCGAGGAGGCCGTCGTGAACGTGCGCGGCAAGGTGGATGCGGGCGCGGATTTCATCCAGACACAGGCCACATACGACCTAGAGGTGTTTGAGGAGTGGATGCGCCTCGTGCGAAAGGAGTGGCTGCACGAGA
>DATEUK010000088.1:0-11798 GCA_035283165.1 Thermoplasmata archaeon | reverse complement strand
CCACGAGTTGTCGTCGACCTGGAGCGTGGAGGTGATGATCTCGTTCGCCGCCTGGAGGTGGTACGGATCGGCCGCGGCGGGAGGAGCGCTGAAGGCGAGGGCTCCGCAGAGCACGACCGAGAGCCATGCGGCTACCCAAGCTCCGCGCATTCCGAGCACGATTCGGGCGAGCGCTACTGGAAGATTTGCCTCACATTATCAGCGATGATGGCGTCGGGCCGCGTCGCGGAGCCGTTCAGCGTCCGAGCAGCTCCCGGGAGAGGACCTCCCCCGCGCTGTCCATCATGTCCCCGTCCACTTGGTCCGCGATCTGCGGGAAGGCGGCTTCGAACTTCCGGAGCGTCTCGTCCATCTTCTTCGGCAGGCTCGAGGGCGTGCGTCCCCGCAGGACGATCGCCAGATATGACGCGCTGCCACGCCGGATCAAGATCCTCCGCTGCCCGAAGTCCATGCTCCGCAGGCCGCCCTCCAAGGAGGGAACGAACGAGTCCCGGATGAAGTCCTGGACCGCCGTCAACATCCCCGACACGAGGTCCCGGTCCCGGTCGTGCTTCAAGGCGTAGGACATGTGCGCAAGCAGGATGCCGGCGTGGCTCACGAGGAACACCTCCTCGATGGTCACCCGTTTCCGGATCAGGACGACGAGCGCCGCCACGACGAAGCCGACCGCAAGGAGCCCGAGCCACCACAGCCACCCCCCGGGCGGTCCCCCGCTTCCCCCGTTGCCATTGCCTCCGCCGCCCCCGCCGCCGGTCACGAACTCCACGGAGACCGCGTTGCTGAGGGCCGTCGCTGGCGGACTTCCGGCCGCGTCCGTGAAATTGAGGACGAAGCGGAACGAGGCCGTGGCCGCAGCGTCACCCCGCAGCGTGACCCCGAGGTGGAGGCGCGCTCCGGCCGGGATGAGGGGGATGCGCCACGAGAGGGAGCCCGGCGCCGCCGTGACGACGTACGTGCCGTTGTCCGCGATGTACGTGACCGCCGCGGGGACGGTCAGGTTCAACCATCCGTTCGCGGCCGCACGGCCCGTGTTCTGGATCGTGACGTTGAGATCGAACCGGGTGCCCACGCGGACCGTACCGTTCGACACGGAGAGGGAAAGGGTGGCGACCGGCGCGAGGAGTTCCACGGTTCCCGCGAGCGGGGTCGACGCCAGTGGATTCCCGTTCCCGTCCGTGGCCTCCACGGAGACCTGGACGCCCATCGACAATCCATCCTGAAGACCGCGGATCACGCGCAACCGCGCCGAGATCGCGTGGGGCCCGGGGGCGACGCTCGCGAGGGCGATCGAGAATCCGGCTCCCGTGGGCGTCGAAGGCACGGCGGGAGTCAGGGAGACGAGCGCGTAGTGGCCTCCGAGGCTCCAGTTCAGCCAGACCCCGAGGGCGGTCCCGGACCCGGCGTTGTCGTAATCCACGGTCGCGACGACGTCCTGCCCGCGCTCCGCGGTCGTCCGGTCGAGCTGGAGGGCGGGCGCGAAGAGCGGCGCGTGGACCGTGGTGACCCTCGTCGCGGTCTCGTCGGGGAACGGCGCGCCGGTGAGGTCCTCATACGCGACGCGCGCTCGGGACGTGGCGGTGGCGAGGTCGGCGGTCCCGGGGGGGACACGGATCGTCCAGAGGAAGCTCGTGGCGGCGGCGGGCGCGATCGAGGGGACGTTCCACCGGACCGTTCGCGCGAAGGAGTCGTACGTGCCCCCGGGCGCGGAGGACACGTACGTGGCGTTCGGGTCCACGGTCCCCTCGATGAGGACCGCGACCGCGGACTCCGCTCCGACGTTCGTCACGGTCGCGTTCAGGACGACCGGGTCGCCGGGGTCCACGTCGAGGGTGCTCGCGGCGAGGGTGAGCGCGAGGCGCGCGTTCTGCAGCGTGACCGGGACGGAGAATCCGGCCGCGGCAAGGGGAGCGCCGAAATGGTCCGTCCCCTCGAACGCGACCTGGGCCTGCACGACGGTCCCATCCGGCACGCCCCCCGCGGCCTGCGCGGTGAGGTTGAACGAGTACGCGCCCGGCGCGACATTCGAGAAGGCGAAGCTGTAGGCCCCGCTCCGCACGCCGCCGATGGCGGCCGCGTCGTCGCCGACGTACGCGAGCTCCGGCGGCAGCGTCACGTTCACCCAGACTCCCGCGGCATCGCCCGCCCCCGTGTTCGTGAAGTTCGCGCGGAACGTCGCGGACTGCCCGGGGCCTACGGTGGGGCTCGAGACGGACGCGGAGAAGGCGAACCCGGGCTGGGCGTATCCGTAGACCCGGAACGTGTAGTCCTTCCCCGCGGTCGACCAGGAGACGCCGTCGCTCGAGGACGCCGCCGTCCCGGGCGCGTAGGCGCTGTCGTCGTTCGAATTCCACCAGTCGTACGCCTGGTTCGAGTTGCTCTCGAGGCTGTGCGCGACGATCCAGTACGTCTGTCCCCCCGCCACGCCCACGGTCGGGGCGATTTCCACGTCGAGCCAGCCCGGTGCCGCCGGACCGTCGACCCCGCCGCTCGCAAGTGTGGTGGAGCCTGGGAGCCCCGAGATGCAGCAGTCCCGGATCGTTACGAGGAGGGTGTCCGAGCTGCCTTGGTCGAGCACGTACAGGGCGACCCGCGTCAGCACGAAATCCGTCGGGGGCACGAAGGACTGCGCGACCCACCGGGTGTCGTACACCGACTCCGCGGTGCCGATGACGGAGTTGTCGATGAGGAGGTGATAGGGATGGGCGGCGGTCGGAGGGACCACGCCCGCGAGGCCGATGGCCAGGAGGAGGGCGAGCCGTCCGGCCCGCCGGATTCGGCGCACGGTTCATTCATCCGGGGAGGCGGGGAAATACCCTCCCCCTCCGTTATCACTCCGAGAACGGGTCGTCGGCCTCACCCCTTCGGGATCTCCTTCCCGGGGTCCAGGAAGGGCTTCCGGACGACCCGGGCGCCCCGCTCGCCCCATGGGGTCGTGACCTCCAGGACCGTCCCTTCGGAGGCGAGCCCGATCGGGACCATCGCGAAGCCGATGTTCTTCCGGAGTCGCGGCGAGTAGATCGCGGAGGTCACCCGGCCCACGGTCGCACCCCGATGGCGGACGGGCCATTTCGTCTCGTTGAACTCGATCCGCGCGCCCTCGATCTCGACGCCCACGAGGCGGCGGTCCACGCCCCGCGCCCGGATCCCCGCCAGCGCCTCCTTCCCAACGAACTCGACGCTGAGGTCGGGGTCCACCGCCCACTCGAGGCCGACGTGGTAGGGCGTGTCCGCGAGGGTCATGTCCGCGCCGTAGTTCAGGATCCCCGCCTCGATGCGCCGGATGTCCGAGGGCCCCGTCGGCCGCAGGTCGTACGGCTTCCCCGCCTCCATCAGTTTCTCCCACAGCTCCACGCCCCGCGCCGCGTCGCGAAGGTACACCTCGTACCCGAGCTCCCCCGTCCATCCCGTTCGCGTGACGACGACCGGGATCCCGTCGAGGTCCGTCTCCGCGAAGTGGTAGTACTTCAGGCTCGTCACGGGGTTTCCGAACACGTCCCCCATGAGCGATTTCGACTTCGGCCCCTGCACCTGGAGCGGCCACACGTCCGGCTCGTGGATGCGCACGTCGAGGCCCGCGTGCGTGGCGACCCCGAGCGCCCACAGGAGGACGTCGCTGTCCGCGAGGGAGTACCAGAACGTGTTCTCGCCGAGGCGCAGCATCACGGGGTCGTTGAGGATCCCGCCGTCCGCACCCACGAGGACGACGTACCTCGCCTGCCCGACCGCGACCTTCGACAGGTCCCGCGGCGTGATCAACTGCGCGAACGCGAACCCGTCGGGGCCCGAGACCTCGACCTGCCGTTCCACGCCCACGTCCCACAGCGCGACGTGCTCGAGGAGGTGCCAATACTCCGCCTCGGCGTCGTCGTAGTGGCTCGGGAGGAGCGTGTGGTTGTACACCGTGTACGCGCGGCACCCGGATCGCTGCGTCGCCTCGAAGTACGGCGATCGGCGGAGGCGCGCGCCGCGTTGGATCACACGCGGGTCGAACACCGGGCGGGTCATTCGGACTCCCCGTTCGGGGACGCCGACAAGCCGGACGTCGTTAAGTCTTTGTGCGATGATGGGCGACCGTCGCGGGTGGGGGTTCGATCCCGACTCTCAGTGCCCTTAGCGAGACGCCAAAAACCTACGGGCCAACCATTATGTGCCCCGGTCCGGTTCGGTTCCCGGATTCCCATGACTCCCATGACCGCCTCCGACACGTCCGCGTGTCGCTTCGATGCCCGAAGGACCTCCCGGCTGCTCAGCCTCCTGGTGCTCGTCGTCCTGCTCCTCGTACCGCTCTCGGTCGTGCTCACCGTCCCGCGGGTGCGCGCGGGGACGCCCCCCACGGGCTTCACGGACAGCCTGGTGGTCGGCGGCCTCTCCGCGCCATTGTCCCTCGACTTCCTCCCCGACGGGAGCGGCCGGGTGATCTTCGTCGAGAAGGCGGGCGCGATCCGCCTGTGGGACGGCACGACGGTCAGCACGTTGCACACGATGCTGGAGGTGAACACGATCGGGAATGAGCGGGGCCTGCTCGGCGTGGCGGTGGATCCGGACTGGCCCGCGCGTCCCTTCGTGTACGTGCACTACACCGCGAACACGGTGCCCCCGTACGTCCAGGTCGCGCGCTTCAACGTCACGGACCAGGGCATCACCCTGTCCCTCGACCCGACCTCCAAGCTCGTGCTGATCGACGACATGCCGGACAACGCGTCGAACCACAACGGCGGCACGCTCCGGTTCGGGCCGGACAAGACATTGTACATCAGCGTCGGCGACGACGCGCTCCAGTGCAACGCGCAAGCCCTGACCGTCCTGGCGGGCAAGATCCTCCGCATCCGGGTCGACGGGCCGATCGATCCGTCGAACCGTGCGACCCTCGCGCCGGCGGACAACCCCTTCGCGTCCGCCCCGGACGACAACCAGAAGCTGGTGTGGGCGTACGGGTTGCGGAACCCGTTCCGCTTCGACATCCACCCCTTGACGGGGGACGTATTCATCGGCGACGTCGGGCAGAGCGCCTGGGAGGAGGTGTCCCTCGCGAGCGCCTCCGGCCTGAACTTCGGGTGGCCATACTGGGAGGGCTCCGCGCCCTACCAGGTGGGCCTATGCCCCGGTCACACGAGCGTGCCGCCCTCGCAGTTCCCGATCTACGTCTACCCGAACGGCATGGGCAGCGCGTCCGTGATCGGCGCAGCCGTGTACCGCGGCGTCAACTACCCGGTCGACGACTCCTTCCCGCCCGAGTACGACGACGACTTCTTCTTCATGGACTACTACGCCGGCTTCCTCCGAGTCCTCCGGTGGAACCCCTTCACGGGCGTTTACGACCTCGTGCCCGGGGTTTCGCCCACGGACTGGGGGACGACGTACGCGTTCGTCGCCGACATGACCGTGGGGCCGGATGGGGCGATGTACTTCCTCACGGGCTCCGCGCTGCGCCGAATCGCATTCACGGCGATCGTGCCCGGGCAGCCCAGGAACCTCTCCGCCGCGCTCGTGAACGCGCTGGCGGACGTGCAGCTCACGTGGACGCTCCCCAACCCGGAGTTCGACACGGACCACTACGAGGTGCACCGGGCGACCGCATACGACCCGAACCGCGCGGGCTACGGACAGGTGTCCCCCGACCTGCCCCTGGGAACCTCCTCGTGGACCGACGTCGGCGCCGGCGCGGCGGCGGGCGCGTACTTCTACTTCGTCCAGGCGGTCGGCCCCGGGGGGGAGACGACGCCGAGCCCCGGACAGGTCGCCAAGTTCAGCCGCGCGCTGGCGGCGCAGCCCACGCTTCTCTCAACCTCCGTCACGACCTCCTCGACGCTCGTCCTCGACAACTTCCGGGGCACGGCCGCATGGTCCATCGCGCGCACGTTCGACGCCTGGGACGCGGCGGACGGATGGAAGCGGCACGTCTCGTCCCGCCCGGGGAACGACTTCCCCCCGATGGACCGCACGCGCGGCGTTTGGCTCGAGGTGTTCCTGCCCGGGGACTTCCGGGTCGCCGGCCGCGTTCCGTGCTCGACGACCCTCAGCCTGCGCGCGGGTTGGACCCTCGTGGGGTTCCCGTCCATGACGTCCGTGACCGTGGCGGCCGCCACGGCGGGGTTGACGGGTCCCCTGATGCTGGACGGGTACGCCGCGACCGCGCCGTACTACCTGGCGCGCCTGGATCCCGGGTCCACGATGGGGCCGACGGAAGCGTACTGGGTGTACTCCCCCGTCGATCAGCCGTGGACGATCGCGAACGACCCGCGTCCATCGTGCGAGTGAACGCGCGTGGGAGAACCCGACCGCCGCGCGGCTTCCGGAGTCCGGCGGACCTCACCCGAACTTCTCGAGCGTCGTCTGGTCCCTCGGGATCGCGAGTTCCCCCTCGCCCTGGTAGAGGAACCGGTGCTTGAGCCGCACGAGCGCGAGCAGCCCAGGGATCCCCTCCAACCCCGCGATCCGCACGCTGACCCAGCGCGTCGCCCCGTACTCCCGCGTCCGCTCGACGACCATGCGGATCGCCTCGGGGATGTCCTTGGAGTTGAGGACCTCGAACGTGAGCGTCCGGCTCAGGGAGACCGTCACCTCGACGTGGTCGTCGGCGGGATGGACGTGGCACACCTGGCGGGCGCCCAAGTAGAACGCGGGGCTCTCCGTGCGCACGTCGTAGTCGACGATCAGCCGTTCCGTGACGCCGCCGAGGCCGAGGAGCGCCCCGCGCACCGCCTGCAGGATCGAGCGCCCCGGCTCCGGAAGCGCCGCCACGAGATCCTCCACCCGCGTCACCGCCGCGGACTCCCCCATGGATTGCGAATCAGACGCGAAAGTATAAGAGCGTACGCCCGGGTGACCGAGGCGGATGGCGCAGGTTACCTTGCGTTTCATCTTTATTTCCGAGGCGGACAAGCCCGTCGTGGCGCTCAAGGTCCCGGACGACATGCTGTTCCAGGAGGCGTTCGTGATGGCGGCGAAGAAGCAGGGGAAGGACGCCTCGATCCTCACGGCCACGCTCCCCGGCGGCTCCCCAATCCCCGGCGGGACCGTCAAGGAGGTCGCGGAGCGCAGCGCGAACATCCACGTGATCGACCCGAGCATCGTGGGGTGAGGAGGTGCCGGCCCCCCGGCCGCGAGACCGGTACGCGCGCCCGCGGCTGATCGTCGACCGGTTCGACACCGCCAAGCAGGAGGACGACCTGTTCTACTTCCTCCTGTGCGGGACGAACGCGTCCCCGCCGGACGAGCGATGGGCGCTGCGTGCGCTGGAGGAGCGGTACGCGCTCGACCGGTACTTCGAGTACCTCCGGTTCCTGGAGCGGAACCAGTGGATCACGCTGGAGGCCACGGGGTCGTCCCTCACGCGTTGGCGGGGGACCGTCCGGCACGGGAGCCACGCGTGGGACCTCGAGGTCATCCTGAAGGACGCCTATCCAGCGATCCCGCCGGCGTGCCGGATCCCCGAGCTGATGCACTACACGGACCGGAAGGTCGACGACGAGGCCCTCGGGCTCCGGATCTGCGACATGCATATGGAGAAGTCGTACTGGTGGCACGAGCACTGCTCGCTTGCCCTGTACCTGAAGCGGGAGGTCTCCTACTGGGTACAGAGCGTCGTGATGGACATGACGGGGAAGGGGTGGCTGAAGCCGTGACGGAGCGGTACGACCGCCTGCGGCGGTTCCCCCACGCGAAGTTCTCGGAGCTCGCCGCCAAGCGCGTGGCGGTGGTCGGGGTCGGAGGCCTCGGGGCGACGTGCGCGGAGATCCTCTCGCGCTCGGGCGTCGGCCGCCTCGCGCTCTTCGACTACGACACGGTGGAGGAGGCGAACCTGAACCGCCTTGTGTACCGCACGTCGCAGCTCGGGCAGCCGAAGGTGAACGCGCTGCGGGCGCACCTCGCGGATGCGAACCCCGACACGGAGGTGACCGCGTACCCGCACGACGTGACGAACGGCCGGGGGTACGTCGCCCTCGCGGCCGAGCTTCAGACGGTCGACCTCGTCCTCGGGTGCGTGGACACGTTCGGGGTCCGCCTCTTCCTGAACGGGAAGTGCGTCGCCGCCAACGTCCCGCTCATCGACGGGGGCGCGAGCGAGGACGGGATCAGCGGGAGCGTCCACGTCGTCATCCCCAAGAAGACCGCCTGCTACCGGTGCAACCGGCCGGCGTTGACCCGGGAGCCGGTCCGGACGACGCGCAGGGACGTCACCGGCGTGTGCGCGTTCACCTCGCTCCCGACGACGATGGCGATCGTCGCGGCCCTTCAATGCCAGGAGGCGTTCAAGATCCTGTTGAAGTTCGGGAAGGTCGCCCCCTACCTGTTGTACCGGGGCCTCGACGGCACCCTCGAGCGCGTCGACTGGAAGCGGGACCCGAAGTGCCCGACGTGCGGGGGGCGCCGCCGGTGACCGTCCGCGTGCAGATCGCGCGCCACGCGTACCGCCAGCTGTTGTCCCACGCGAACAAGGTCGCCCGGGACCGCCGCGAGGAGGCGATCGGATGGCTCCTCGGGTACTTCTCCCCCGGCGCGGTCACGGTCCTCGACGCCGCCGCCGCGACGCGGTACAGGTCCCAGTCCCGGTACGGCGCGGAGGCAGACCCGCTGGAGGAGCTGGCGCTCTCGACGTCCTACCCGCGCACGGTCGGCATCGTCGGCCTGTACCACTCCCACCCGTTCCGCGACGAGACGCAGCACGCGATCTTCCACAGCCAGACGGACGACGCGACGCTGAAATCGCGCGCATCCGCCCGGGAGGACTACCTCTCCGTCGTCACGGACGGCCACGACGCGGAGGTCTTCGTCCTGAAAGGGGGGAAGCAGGAGGTCTCCCCGGAGATCGTCGACGGCCTCACGTACCGGGGCGCCCTGAAGAGGTACACGTGCGACGTCTCCCTTCGCCTCAAGGCTTCGCCCCCGATCTCCGCGATGGAGGGACTTGTCGGCGCCATCGAGGTCGAGGTCGCGAAGGCGGTCGACCGCGGCCTCCGCGGGGACGTGAAGCTGAACCCGGCGACGGGCGCCCTCTCGGTCCCCGGACTCCGGGGCGACGCCGCCAACAACGCCGTCGCGGTCCGCCGCCAGGGGGACGGCGTGTCCGTCGACCTGCAGATCCGGATCGAAGCGGCCGTATACTTGCCGCCCGCGCAGGAAGACGAGGTCGCGGCGGTGCTGAGACAGGAGGTCCTGGACGACATCGTATACCTCCTGTGGCACGGCCTCGATCCCAAGGCGCTCTCGGGCCCGATCGCGGACCTCGACGCGAACCTCGGATTTCTCCTAATCCAAGAGACGAACCCGCTCCCGAAGAAGCTGTTCAAGCCGTCGAAGCGCGCGCTCGTCGTGAAGCGAGGGCGGGCTACGTGATCCCCGTGCCGCACTTCCCGCAGAATCGGTCGTCCTCCCCCGCTTCCGTGCCGCACGACGGGCACTTCGCGGTGCGGGGCGATCCGCACTTCCCGCAGAAGGCGTCGGCGGCCTCCATCGCGGCGCCGCACTTGCGGCAGGCGGTGATCTCGATGAACTGGCGCTCGTAGCACTCCTTGCACGTGTATTCCGGGACGCCGTCCATGTCGATCTCCACGTACGGCGGCTTCGGCTCCCCGCACACGTTGCACCCGCGCGGCCGGAACCCGAGGTCCCGAATCCTCAGTTCCGGCTTCTGGGGGGGTGCGTCCGCGGGTCCTGGCGGTTCGGGAGGAGCGTCCGCGGGATTCTCGGGGTCCATCACCGAACGCCACGGCGGCGGGGTACGAAAAAGGTATGCCTGCGGTTCCAGTTCCGCCTACGATACCAGATCCGGTTCGAGCCGGATCGCTTTGACTTTCGGCGGGGCGTTCTTCGCGTCGGTCTGTAGGTACGTCACGTATCCCGCACTGACGTTGAGATGGACCACCGTGACGTCGCGGTCGATGTCGATCATCGTTTTCGAACTCTTCCGACGCATCGGAACGCCCCGCTTGGGCTCCCGTTGGGCGGGGCGTTACTTAAAGAGTGGTCGCCGGGAATCGTTACCGATTATCGGTCCCCGAAACCCGCGTCAGGCGCCCTCGGCGGACGCGAACGGAACGGGGGCGGTCCGGTACGACATGGGACAACCTTCTTATATCGGGGGACCGGAATAAGAGCGTACTACGGAGAATTCGGACATGCTGCTGACCCTGGACCGCCTCACGCGGGCGGTCGAACGGAAGCTCCACGCGGAGCCCCGCGAGGCGAAGGGCCTCGCGTACCGGGTCCTGAACTACTTCGGGTACTCGGACACGATCATCGACAACCTCGTGGACCAGGAGGACCGGAAGCTGTTCTACCAGCTCCACGACGCGGGCCTGCTCCGCTCGACGTGGGAGACGACGCTCCTCCTGAGCGGGAAGGCCTGGCGCATCTTCTACTGGCAGCTGAACCTGGAGGAGATCCGGAAGGTCTCCGACGAGGGAAGCGGGACCGAGGGCGAGGAGCCCGTCTACGACAACCTGCCCGAGGACGCTTGGAGTCACGCGACGGCCACCTGAGTTGGGGGCGGAGGCCGCTCCTTTTTCCACCGTCCAGCGCAGATGCTCGCCGCCAATTCTCAATCGCGCTGCAGCGCGGACACCCGCACGGTCAGTGCGTTCGTTCTTTCGGCGATTTCAAGGATGGCGGCTGCCAGTCGTCGCCGAAGATCTCGGACCACTGCTCCGGCGAGAGCTTCTCCTTCAAGACTTCGCTCAGCAGCTTGAGCCGCGTCTGCGAGCCCTTCGAGGATGTCTCCGACATCGTCCACCCAATCGTTGTGCGCGTTACTTAAGGCCTCCCACTCGTCGGCGGTGAGGGGCATGCGCGCCATGGAACCGGCCGTTCCCGGCTCGAACTCTCGTGATGCATGTAGTGCGGCGCCAAGGAGCGCGGGCGGCGGCCTACCAGCCCTCCTTCCCGACCAGGGGGACGAACGCGCACGGCGTGCCCTCTCGCTCGACGACCCGGTCCTCCGCGGTCTTCGTCGCGATCACGAGGACCTGGGAGAACGTGGACCGCCCGATCGGGGCGACGATCATCCCGCCGACCTTCGTCTGGCGGACCCACGACCGCGCGAGCCGCGGCGCCCCCGCGGTGACGACGATGCGGTCGTACGGGGCCTCCGGCTCGTACCCGAGGGTGCCGTCCGCCACCGCCAAACGGACGCCTGCGTAGCCCGCGGAGGCCAGGTTGTGACGGGCGAACTCCGCGAGGTCCGCGTGTCGCTCGACGCTCACGACGTTCGCGGAGCCGACGATCTCCGAGAGGAGGGCGGCGTTGTACCCGGAACCCGTGCCCACGTCGAGGACCTTCTGCCCGGCGCCCAGGTCCGCCTCCTCGAGCATGATCGCGATCATGGAGGGCGCGCTGATCGTCTGGCCCATGGGGATGGGCAGAGGGGTGTCGTAGTACGCCTTCCGGAGCAGATCCTGGGTCACGAACCGCTCCCGGGGCACCGTGCGGAACGCACGCTCGACCCCCGCCGATCGGATGTGCCCCTCCCGCGTGAGCGCGCCGACGAGGTCCTTGCGCGCGGACTCGAAGCCGTCCACGGTCCGAGCATCGCGCGGGGGCCGTTAAACCTGCGACCCGGCTGGCTCGCTCTCCCTAAACACTTAAATAGCCCCACTTTCTACCACGGTTTCCGCCTCGGCCGGGGTTGCCGGGGCGAGTGTGCTACGCCACATGAAAAAGGGAGACGGAGCTATGAACACGTGGGGACAGAGTGGGCGGGGAGCCCTTCTCGCGGTCCTCCTGCTGCTGGTGGGCGGGATCGTGCTCCCCCTGAGTGCGCAAGGCCAGGGGAAAAGGCTGTGGGGTCAGGTGACGGACTG
>DATEUK010000087.1:0-19056 GCA_035283165.1 Thermoplasmata archaeon | reverse complement strand
CGGATCCTCTCCGAACTTCATGTGCGTCGCGGGGATTGTAAGCCCCTGACCGTGCGTCCGCCACCGGTTCTCGTCGAGGCCCGTGAGGGTTTCCCAACGGGGGTCGTCCGCATACTTCCCGAGCAGGATCTTGTCGTCCCGCTCCACGAACAGGAACGCGCTCAGGCACATGCCGCCGGGCGGGAGGGACCGAAACCCTGCGGGTGGGCCGCTTGCGTCGAGCCACAGGAACGGGCCGTTGCCGGACATGACGGCCAATCGACACGCGCCTTCAAAAAGAGATGTCCGTCCCTCGTTACGTCTACGCGAAAGTTTCACCTCACCGGGCGAACAGTTTAAGGTCGGTCCGTTCCCATGGATGGCGGGATGGTCCCCGATATGGGGAAAGCTTACCCGGGATGGAGGGATGACGGGTCGATGGCCGACGTCGTGTGCGTGGGGGACGTCCACGAGGGCATCTCGTTCGGGTTCCTCATGGACCCTGAGACCGGCGTCAGCGCGCGCGCCCTCGACCTGCACCGGAACTTCGTCGCCGCCGCCAACTGGGCGATCGCGCACGGGGCGAAGCTGTTCTGCGTCCTCGGCGACCTGTTCGACCGCACCCACGTGGCACCCGTGTTCCGCGAGATGGTCCGCCGGGATGTGATCGAGCCCCTCGGCGCCGCGGGGATCGAGGTCTGGCTCCTGGCGGGAAACCACGACCAGCCGCGCGCATTCGCCCGAGGCACGAGCCTCGACGACTACCGCGGGTACCGGCACGTCAAGGTGTTCCGCGAACCGACGACGGAGGTCCGTGAGTTCCGAGGCGCGCGCGTCGGGTTCGTCCTCCTCCCCTACATGCATCCGGAGGAAATCGTGAAGCGGATGCGGGAGAAGCTCGACGAGGAGGTGTCCCGCGAACAGGCGTACGAGATGTCCCGCGCGCTGTGGCGGGAGTGGATCGCGGAGAAGACCGCCGGGCTCGACGTGGACCGCCGCATCGTGTACGGCCATTTCTGGATCGACGGGGCCCAGCCGACGGAGTCCGGGTACGAGGTCGTACCGGACGAATTCACGTTCACGCGGGACATGTTCCCGCCGTCCATGGATTTGGCGGTGTTCGGCCACATCCACCGCCACCAGACGCTGCATGACAGGATCGTGTACACGGGCGCCCCGGAGCGGATCGACTGGGGCGAGCGGGACGAAGCGAAAGGGTTCCTCGCGCTCGACGCCGCGAACGCGTCTTGGGAGTTCGTGGAACTCCCCGCGCGGGAGATGGTTCGCGTGATGGTGACGATCGGCGTCGAGGAGGATCCCACAGCCAAGATCCTGGCGGCGCTCCCCGGGGATCCGAAGGACAAGCTCGTGCGCCTCGATGTCATGCTACCGGAGGCCCTCCGCCCGAAGGTCGAGCAGCGGCGGATCGACGAGGCGCTTCAGGGCGCGTTCCACTACGAGGTGAAGTGGCTCGTCCAGCGGAAGGACTTCCGCGTCGTCGAGGAGTTCACGATGGACCCCGTGCGGCTCCTCCGGGGATACGTGGACGCCCACTACAAGGAGCACCCGCGGAAGGCGGCGATCGAGGCCCACGGCGAGCAGCTTCTGAAGGAGGCCGTCGCGTGAGGACCGCGGAGCGGATCCGTGCGGAGGACGCGATTCCCGTGGCGGCCGCGATCCCCGCCCCCGGGGAGACCGAGGGCTTCGTGATTGAGGAGGTCGAGATGCGCGGCTTCATGCGGTACCTGGAGCGGACGGCGCCGATCCGCTTCCCCGGCCAGTTCACGGTCATCACGGGCAAGACCGGCTCCGGGAAGACGAGCATCCTCGACGCAATCACGTACGCGCTCTACAAGCGGACGACGCGGACGGACCCGCCCGCGAACGCGAAAATCGAGGACCTGTGCAAGCCCGGCGGCCACGTGCGCGTCACGTTCCGCCAGCGCGGGAAAACATACGAGGTCCGCCGCGGGTTCCAGACGAACGGGAAGACGTTCCTCGAGGTGTTCGAGGACGGGCGGATCGTCCCGGGCACGATCCCGGAGAAGGAGCACGCGATCCTCGACGTCGTCGGCCTCGACTACGACGGGTTCCGGAACAGCACGTTCGTGCGGCAGGAGGAGATGAAAGGCTTGGGCGCCGCGAGCGGATCCGACCGCTTGGCGGTGTTCCAGAAACTCTTCCGGCTCGAGACGTTCGAGAAGGCCGCGCGGTTGGCGGCGGACCGCCTGGCGGTCGTCGAGTTGGAGACGAGGACGAAGGAGACGGAGATCACGACACGGAGGGAACGCCTCGACCGGTTGCCGGCGCTCCGCGAGCGGATGGCGGCGTTGGAAACGGCCGTTGCCAACGAGCGGGCGCGGGACGAGGAGCTCGCCGCCGGGTTACAAGAGATGCGGCAGGCCCTCACGGGCCTCGAGGCGAAGCACGACGAGTTCACGGGCGCGAGTCGCGCCGCCAAGGAGAGGATGGCACGGTTCGGCGATCTTACCGCGAGGCTGGCTACGCTCGAGGGGAAGGCGGTGCAGGCGAAGGACCTCCGCCAGGGCATCGCCGCGTTGGCGGCGGAGACCGCGGGATTCGAGGAGCTTCGCGAGGAGGCGGACCGACTCCGCGACCTCCAGCAGCGGTCTGCGTTCCTGCAGCAGCAGCTCGACGGAAAGAAGGAGCAGTGGGTGAGGCTCGAGAAGGAGCACGAGCGGCGCCTCGAGCAGCTGAAGCACTCCCTGTTCGAGCAGGAGCAGCGGGTTGCGAGGCTGACGACGGACGTCTCCGGCGAGGAGGCCTTCTCCCTCCTCCGGTCCGAGGGTGCGCTCGAGGAACGGGTGTCGCGGATCGAGAGGGAGCTGGAGTGGCTCCGGGAGCGCGCGGACCTGATCGCGACGCTCCGCCAGGAGCGGGAGGCGGCCAAGTCGGACCTGGCGGGCGTCCAGTCGCGCACGTCGCGGATCAACCGGGACTCGTTCGTCCTCTCGGAGATCGGGGAGCGGATCGAAGAGGTGAAGCGGCAAATCAAGGAGGAGGACGAGGCGCAGGAGCACCGGCGGCGCGAGCTGAAGGCGGAGTTCGAGGTCTTGGACCGGAAGCTTCGGGAACTCGGCTACTCGGACGAGGCGCAGGGGCGCCTCGCGGACCTGCGGGAGACGGTGCCGGCGATGGAGGCGAAGCGGAAGGAGCTCGATAGACTTCGGCGGGAGATCGAGGCGATCGGGGACCCGACGGGACAGATGCAGCTCCTCCAGGAAGAGCACAGTCGGATCCGCGACGACCTCGAGGCCCTCATGAAGACGCTCGAGGCCCTTCAGCGGGACGAGGAGGCGTACGTCGCCGCCAAGGGCGCGTTCGACGCAGCCAAGCGCGAGGCCGACGACTTGCGCCGCTCCCTGTACACGAAGGAGGGAGAGTTGAAGGGCGTGGCGGCGCAGATCGAGGACGCGGAAGCCGAAGCCGCCAAGATCGACACCGCCGCCAGGGCCCTCGTGGACCTCCTCGCAGATCGGGAGGTTTTCTCCATCCTGAGGAACGAGGTGTTCCACAAGAAAGGCGTCGTGATGTACGCAATCAACCAGCTCCTGCCCGCGCTCGAAATCCAGGCCTCGGAGAACCTCGGGGATCTTACGGACGGGCGGTTCTCGCAGATCAAGCTCGAGACGTACGAGGAGGCGAAGGGCCACGGGATCCGGATCCTCGTCCTCGGCGTCGACGGGCAGTGGCACGACGTCGGCGAGTTCTCCGGCGGGGAGAAGACGCAGATCAATGCCGCCTTGCGGTTCGCCATCGCGCGGGAGCTCGCGTCGATGCCGCAGGTCGGCCGCACGTACGGGCGGATGAAGACGCTGTTCCTCGACGAGGCGGACCTCGGCTCCCTCGACACGGAAGTCTCTCGCGACCTGTTCGTCGAGAAGCTGTTCGACATGGGGAAGTTCTTCGACAAGGTGATCCTGATCACGCACCTCACGGAGGTCGCGGACCGGTTCCCGTCGCGGATCCGCGTGGACATGACGCCGGACGGCGTCTCGAGGGCCGAGGTGGTCGCGTGAGCGTCCGGGACGAGATGCGGGACGCGGTGAACCTGATGGTCCGGTTCCGGGACGCGAAGACGGAGCCGGAGGCGCTCGACATCCGGCCCATCAGGGCGGCGGAGACGCCCGTGGACCTCGTGGCCGTGGACGGCTCGTACACGTTCCTGTACAACCTCGGGAGCATGTGGCTCGCGGTCGCGCGCGCGGCGGCGATCCCGTACGCGCTCGGCGAGGACGGCTTCCACCCGCGGCCCCCGGTCGTCGTGGACCGCGCGATCGTGGTCTCCGTGTGGGAGGAGGTCGTGCAGCGGCAGAGCGAGCTGCACCGAAAGCTGTTCGAGGCGACGAGCCACCGGGACGAGCAGCACAAGGAGATGGTGAACGAGTTCCGGAAGCACCTTGAGGGCGAGCTCGCGCTGAAGGTCGCGCAGGAGCACAAGGGCGTCGTCGTCGCGCTCGACGGGAGCTTGATGTCCATACCGAAGGAGCTCGACCACCTCGAGGACGTCGTCGCGGCGTGTGAGACGAACGGGAACGTCCTCGTCGGCGTGTCCAAGGACTCCATGCTCCACGCGTTCGGCCGTTCGCTCCCGGACGAGCAGTATTTGGCGGCGGTGAACGGGATGGGGTACGTGCGAGCGCCGAAAGCGTTCGAGGAGCAGAAGCGGGACATCCTGTACGGGGACGTGTACTTCGCGCGGCTCCACCCCCAGGCGCCGAAGTGGTTCCGTGCGGACGTGGGCACGTTCCGCGACGACCCGGACTTCGTGTTCTCGCAATTGGCGGCGCACTCGAAGAGCGGACTGAGCCTCGGGTACCCGTTCGCGCTCATCGAGGCGCACCGGTTGGCGGTGCTCATCCGGCAACACCGGGAGTTCCTCGAGGACGAAATCCTCAAGGAGTGCGCGCGCCTCGGGATGACCGTGGGAGAGGTCGCGGCAGGGCTCACGCAGATGGAGGGACGCCGCCACGGGGCGTTCCACGAGTACCTGGACCGCGTCGCGAGGGATCTGAAGTGAAAATCGGCGAGGTGATCGCGGGCTCCGTCAAAGAGGGGCTGCAGGTCAAGCTCCAACTCGAAGACCCGGAGGCCCTGCGGATCGGCTATCCCGTCATCGTGGAGGGGAAGCAGTACGACTTCTACTGCATGGTGGACGACATCGTCAACCAGGAGATGGACATCGCCGAGCGCCTGGCGGGCGCCGAATTCCGAGACGCGATCATTCCGGGTGGCGGCACGCACGAAGGGTACGGCGGCCCGATCTTCTACAGCAAGGCAATCCTCAAACCGATCCAATTGATTGCAAAGGAGAGTGGTGACCTCTCCGAGCCGCAGACAATCCCGCCGTACTTCGCCGAGGCGCGACACGCCGCCAAGCAGGACGTGGACGTGATCTACGAGGTCACGGACACGAGCGTGCCGCTCGGCACGATCCGCGGGATCGAGCCGTACTTCGTGCACGTGGACTTCGCGACGCTCGTCGAGAAGCCGTTCGCGATCTACGGGCGCACGGGCGCGGGCAAGTCGATCCTGAACAAGCTCGTGTGCCTCGCGATCCTCGCGAAGGACGTCGGCTCCGTCCTCGTCTTCGACATGGTCGGCGAGTACGGCGTGTACTCCCGCGCGGACGACACGAAGGGGCTGAAGTACTACTTCCCGGAGAAGGTCGAGATCTTCTCCCTCGACCCGAAGAACCGGGAGGCCCACCCGTTCATCCTCGACCCGCGGGAGATCGAGCCGGAGGACCTAATCGTCGCGCTCCAGGACTTGAGCCCCTCGATGGTCGACACGATCTACGCGGTACACCAACACAAGGGCGACCGGGACCTGATCACCGCGATCCAGCAGGCGACCGTGGAGCAGCTCGGGGAGACGCTCGTCCACGAGATGTCCCTGAACGCGCTCAAGCGGCGGGTGCACCGGATCACGCGGCTCCCGTTCCTGCGCGAGGGGAAGGACGCGTTCCCCCAGATGATGGGCCTCATCCGGCAGGGGAAGTCCGTCGTCCTCGACTTCGGCGAGTTCGGCGGCGAGACGTCCACGTACCTGTTCGTCGCGAACGTGCTGGCGCACCGGCTGTACGACCAGTACACGGAGAAGTCCGAGGACCGACGCCTGATCGTCTTCCTGGAGGAGGCGCACAAGTTCCTGGACCCGGAGGTCGCAAGGTTCACGAAGTTCGCGCAGCTCGCGCGGGAGACGCGGAAGTTCAAGCTGATCCTCGCGCTCGTGGACCAGCGGCCGACGCGGATCGACTCCGAGATCCGGAGCCAGCTCGCGAACCGCCTCATCCTCTCCCTGAAAGAGCAGACGGACATCCAGAGCGCGCTCGTCGGCGTCCAGGACGTCTCGATGTGGGAGAAGATCGTCGGGACGATCCCCGTGCGCACGGTGGCGGTCATCGGCGACGCGATCCGCGTGCCCACGGTCATCGACGTGATGAAGTACGACGACGAGCACGTGAAGGAGCACGTCCTTGGGCGGATTCAGAGGACTGCGAACGAGATGACCGGAATCTCGGAAAAAGCGAGGAAGATCTTCGATTCGTCCACCTGATCACGCCCGGCTCGCGACCTGTGATTGTGACCCGAGCTGCCTCGATATGTTCCGAGTTTCAGTTCTGGAGTGACGGTGCAGGGTCAATCTGACATTGTGACTGAACGCCCTTCTTCGGCGCGGAGATCAGTTCACCGCCGCCACGATTACCGTGGTTTTCTATCCTGTCTGATCTGTCAATGCCAGTCGATTCTACATCTGCCCCGTGGCAGACCGGTCTGCAACCTAGTAATTGTACATAGTAGGTTTAAGTAGCTCCCTCACGTATGATCCGGCCATGGGCGTAAGCAAGCTGACCAGGAACTTCCAGGTGACGGTCCCCAGGGACGTCCGAGACCTAAAGCGCCTGAAGGAGGGGGATCAGGTCATTTTCGCCATCGACGGCGAGCGCGTGGAACTACACAAGGCCGACGAGGACGTGATTGCCGCCGCTGCCGGGATCTGGACGAGGACGAGGGAAGGCGGCGTGCGATACGAGCGTTCATCGAGGCGCAAATGGGCCATTCGTCAGAAGCGGGTCCGGTGATTGCGTGCGCCTCATCGACACGAACGTATTCGTGGACCACCTGCGTGGTCATCCCCCTGCGGTCGCGTTTTTCCGCGGGCTCCGAGGCGCTGATGACATCGCGTTCTCATCGCTGTGCGAGGCCGAATTAATCGCAGGAAGAGCGAATGCGGACTCGAGGGTTCGCTCTGCGCTCCTCCGATTCCTCCAGCAATGGACGAAAATCGAGGTCTCGAATCCAATCGCTCTCCGAGCGGGGGATATCGTGCGGACCCATGGTTTGGCGGTGCCGGACGCCATCATCGCTGCAACCGCCCTCCGCTACAGGGCCGATCTGGTCACGAAAAACGCGAAGGACTTCCGACGGGTCAAAGGGCTCCGCGTACGGATTCCGTACTGATGACGTAGCGGGCGGCGGGAGCACGGCGCCCCGTCACGCTTGGCGGCGGACGAAGAATGCCGCGCCCAGCAGTGTCAACGCGTCATACACCAGGAGCGCGACGATGTCCACACCGACCTCCACGACCCCCCACCCGCGGAGCATGATGCTGTGGAGCGCGTCGGACGCGTACGTCAGGGGCACGACGTAGGAGAACGGGCGGAACGAGGACGGGATCGCTTCGAGCGGGAAGAACACGCCCGTCAGGAGGAGGGACGGGAACAGGATCAGCGGGACGAACTGGATCGCCTGCAGCTCGTTCTTGGCGGCGGAGCTCAGCATGATGCCGAGGCCCTGGTTCCCGATCCCGAACAGGAGCAGGATCCCGAACGCGAGCGGGATGCTCCCGACCACCTTCACCTGGAAAAGGAGGAGCGCCGCGCCCATCACGACGATGCTCTGCGCAAACGCGATCACCGCCAACGCGAGGGCAAGGCCGACCACGAGCTCGGTCGAGCGTAGGGGTGTCGCAAACAGTCGCTCGAGGATTCCTCCGGATTTCTCCCGCACGACCATGATCACGGAGAAGATCGTGGTCACCATGAGCACCGCGAGCGCGACGACCCCCGGGGCGAATGAATCGATGAACCGCGTGTCCTCGGAGCCGTAGACGTAGTCCAGCTCCAGCGCGAACGGCGCTCCGGCCCCGGCGAACGTCTTCTCCAGCGCCCCGCGTAACGTCCCGAGGACCGCGGCCCGGATTGGCGGCGACGACCCGTCGAGGACGACCGTGATCGTGGCGTTCCCTGGCGGGAGGTTCGCGCTAAAGTTCTCCGGGAACGCGAGCACGGCCCAGGCGCGCCCCGCAAAGACCTCCTCTCTGGCAGCGCAAACGTTGGCCTCAAAGATGCCGATCCCTGGGGCAAGGCAATTTCGCGGCGAAGCATTCGAAGACTCGAGTGCCAGCGTGTCCCCGGTGATGTTCTCCAGCAGGCGGCTCGCCATCGGCCCGGCGTCACTGTTCACGACGAGGGTCCGGACATTGTGCACCTCGCCGCCGAACGTGTACCCGAAGACGACGACCATGAGGAGGGGCATCGCGACGATGAACCCGAGCGTGCGGCGGTCGTGCCGGAACTGGGACAACGTCTTCCGGGTGACCGCGAGCGTGCGCCGGAGGCCCGCCCTCATGTCGCGTTCGCCTCCCGCACGAGGGCGAGGAACGCGTCGTCGAGGTTCCGCGCCCCGGTCCGCTCCTTGATCGCCGCCGGCGTGGCGCACGCAAGGAGCCGCCCGCGGTGCATCAGCGCCGCCAGGTCGCAGTTCGACGCCTCCTCCATGTAGTGCGTCGTGATCAGGACGCTCTTCCCGCGCTTCGTGAGGTCGCGGAAGTACACCCAGAACGCCGCCCGCAGCTCCGGGTCGACGCCGACCGTGGGCTCGTCGAGGAGCAGGAGGTCGGGGTCGTGCAGGAGCGCCGCGGCGAGGGACGCGCGACGCCGCATCCCGCCAGAGAGCGTCGACACGAGGCTGTCCCGCCGCTCCGCGATGTCCACGATCCGCAGGACCTCGTCCGTCCGCCGGTCGATCTCCTCCTCCTCCATGCCGACGAGGCGGCCGAACAGGGCGAGGTTCTCCCCCACCGTGAGGTCCAGGTACACCGCCAGGTCCTGCGGCATGTAGCCGATCCTGGGGAGGACCGCTCGCGGCGGAATCTCGTGGTCGAGCACGGAGGCGGTGCCGGACGTCGGCTTCGCGAGCCCGAGCCAGACTCGGAGGAGCGTCGTCTTCCCGGCGCCGTTGGGCCCGAGGAGGCCGAACGTGACGCCCCACGGGACCTCCAGGGACACGCCGCGGAGGGCCTCGATGTCCCCGAACGACTTCGCGACGTCGCGGCACGCGGCCGCGGGCCCCTTCGTCCCCACGAGGCGGCGGAATCGACTCGCGGTATTAAGCCCCGCGCCGAACCCGGGGTCGCCCATCGGGGAAAACTAATCCGCCAAGCCGACGTAGGCGGCCACTCGGTCCGCGACCGCGGGATCGTCCAGCGCCGCCGCCAATGCGGCCTGCGAGGCGAATGGCCGGGCCCGCACGATCCGGGCCGCGCGCTTCTCCCCAATCCCCGGGAGGCACGCGATCGCTCGCAGGGACGCTGCGTTCACGTCGAACGGGTACTCGACCGCGGTGAGGGAGCGCTGCCCGTGGTCCGTCACCTTCACGTCCACGAACCGTTCCCGGGGGAGGTCGTACGGGACCCCGACGAGCAGGCCGTACGTCCCGACCTGGCGGCCGAGGGTCAGGTGCCCCTCCGCGATCTCCAGGTACACGTCGCGCAGCACGGTCCCCGTTGGCACGACACGACTCAGCATCTCGTGGTCAATCTCCGCCCGCACGCGCTCCTTGAACCGGCGGAACAGGTGGTGGTGCTCGAGCGGGACGAACTCCCGCCGGACCGGACGGACCTGGCGGATGTTGATCCGCCGCACCCACAGGTCCGCCGCGAGCACGCGACGCAGGAACTCGAGGTTCCGTTCGAATGTCTCCGGCGTCTCGCCATCGAGGCCGGTCACGAAGTTCAGTCCCGGGAGGATCCACGGCATCCCGTTGGGCCCCCGCTCACGGCCGACCTCGTTCACCATGCGGATCGCCTCGAGACAGCCCTCCGCGTCGATGTTCAGGTTGTTCGCTTCCGTCACCATCGGGTCCGCAGTCTCGAGGCCGAAGGACAGGATCGTACCGGGCGTGGCGTACCGCCGCAGCAGCCGGAGCCCCGCCATCGCCTCCTCGGGATGCGCGACCATCATCACGGGATCCCCGTTGTCCGTGTGCAGGACCTTCAGGTTCGGTGCGGCCTCGCGGATCCCCGCCAGAAGGCGGTGGAGCGCGGGCACGTTCGGCCTCGGCGTGAGGGATTGCCCGACGCCGTCCGCCAAATACGAGAAGAAATCCGCCTGGCCCCCCAACCGAAAGTTCACGGCTCCGAGCTCCGCGAGTCGTCGGACCTCCGCGAGCACCGTCTCCACGGGCCGGAACTTCGGGACACCATACATGGGCTCGATGCAGAACGAGCAGCCGCCGTTCAGGTACCGGACGCACCCCTTCGACGTGTCGAGCTCAAGGATGAGCGGTTCCGGATAGTCCGGGTGCGATCGAATCACGTCCGCGCCAAGGAGCGCCCACCGGTCCCACTCCTCCATCGTGCGGTCCCGATTCCGAAACTCGCCGGTTGTGAGGTAATCGTGCAACGCCGCGTCGAGGTCGCGAATTGCGATGAAGTCGAACGAATCGATCAGGTTCTCGTCGTAGTACCGGAACCGGGCGAGGGGGCCGCCGAGGACCTTCACGCCGTCCCAGTTGGCGGCGTGGTGCAGCAGCTCCTTCTCGCTAATAGGCATCCCGCGAAGATACTTCCCCGGGACGATCGGGCCCGAGATGATCGCGAGGACGTCACCCGAGAATGAGCGACCCTTCCGGACGTCCTCGATGGTCACGTACTCCCAGTCGTGGCCCGCGCCACGGACCGCGCCCGCCGCGTACCGCGGGTACGGGGAGAGGAACGGCGGAACGCCGAAGTTCGAGGGCTCGTCCACGAACCCGTCCAGGATCGCGACCTTCACGGCCCCGGTCTAAGGGAGGAGGCCGCTAAAGAGCTTCGCGCCTCCTCCCCCTCCCCCACTACGGTTTCATGAAGAACGCGGTGACCCACCGGTCCCGATCCATCGTGAGGGTGCACGTGGGGCTCGTCCCCGTGCAGTCTCCTCCCCACCCCATGAAGACCCACCCTGGATCCGGGATCGCGGTCAGGGTCACGTTCGTGCCCCTCGGGAAGACGGCCGTGCAGTTCGCCGGATTCCCACCAGGGTCCGGTCGGTTGCCGCCGCATCGGATCCCCGGCGGCTCGCTCGTCACGTTCCCGCCGCCGCCGTACTGGGTTCCGTTGTTTCCGATGACGTAGACGGTGAGCCGATAGTACGGCTGCGTGAAGCTTGCGAACGTGGATCGGTCCGTGTCCATGACAACCGTGCACGTGGCGTTCGAGCCGCGGCAGTCGGGACCGTCCCACCCAATGAAGCTCTCGCCCGCGTCCGGCGCCGCCGTCAGGGTTACGGAAGTCCCGACGCGGTAGTCCTCCAGGCAGGTGCCCGGCTGCGAGTCCTTCCGGCAGTCGATTCCGGGGGGGTCGCTCGTGACGGTCCCGTTCCCCGAGACCCAGACGGAGAGGCGTTGCTTGATGAACGGGTAGTCCTCCGTTTCGCCGATCGCGAACTCCCCGGTGCCATCGTAGCCCTGGATCGGCGCGCCCGTCACCGTGAGGCGAAGCCAAGTCTCTCCGTCCCAGACGAGGTCCGTCACCACGGCCTTCCCCTTCCGCGGGGATACGCTGACCGGCAGGTTCTGGAGGACCCACTCATCTGCGTCCGTCCAGTCTCCATCCGCATTCCCGTCGATCAATGCGTTCAGGTACAGCTTGGTGGACCAGTTCCAGTTCGACACGCGCACCGTGAGGGGGTTCCGGGCGAGCAGGCCGTCGTCGTACGCGTCCGCATCGGGCACGTCCGCGTCGTCCTCCCCGTCGACCCAGGCGCCCAGCCACGCGCGACAGATGTCCAGGTGCCGCGCGCCGTCGCTCGCCAGGAGGCTCGGGTACGGTGGGTCGTCCGCGTCCCCGAAGTCGGGCTTGCAGTTCGTCGGTGGCTTGTCGACGTTCCACCAGGAGAAGTGGCCCGCGAGGAATTCCGCGTACACCTCCCCGGCGTAGTCTCCCATCCGGATCGCCATCTCCTCGCTTTCGGGGATCGGCGCCCCCGCCGCGTCCGTCAGCAGCCCGTCAGCCTCCCGGACCCAATATCCGGTCGCGTAGTCCAGCGAATAGATCGGGGTGTCGATCACGCCGTTCCCCGGCTGGAGGTCCTCCGCGTCCACCCACTGCGCTCGGGGGATGCGCATCCGGACCGTCGCGGGCGACCCGAGATCGACGACCGGCTGACCGGCGGCGTCGAGGGCGGAGATCCACGTGAAGACAACGGAATTCAAGGGAAGGTCACGGCCCTCCGCGAGGTCCCCGGGGAACACGTCCGGGGTCGCGTCGGGATCGTACGGACGCGCCCACAGGGAGTCCACGTTCGCCGGGAAGTTCATCGCGACGATCGAGCCGTCCGGGCTCCACGCCGTCGACCCCGCCATCGTGAGTCGCTTGCCGGTGGCATCGGGGAGGACGATCCGTCCGACATCCACCGCGCCGCCGCTCTCGAGGAGCGGGCTCCACCGGAATCCCGTGGCCGCGGGACCGACCGCACCCCGGTACGTGACCTCCGCAAGGACCCGGTCCGGGAACGCGGCGCTCATCCCCAGGTTAAACCGTCCGTCCGCCGCCGTGAGTCCCAGGGCGGTCGCGGTGCCGTCCTCCATCCGGAGGGACACCTGAGCGTCCGCGGCGGGCGCCCCACTGTCAAGCTCGACGAGGCCCGTCACGTACAGGTTCACCTGCGGGGAAGGCGCAACGGGCGTGGCGGAGGCTTCGCCGGACTCCGCGGACTCCCCCGCGGCGTTCTCGGCGGTGACGCGGAAGTAGTACGTCTTTCCGTTCGTGAGGCCCGCGATCGTGTATGGCGACAGGACGTCCTGGAAGCGCGCGCCGTCCGGCATGCTCCCGTACCCGTCCCTCGTCACGCCCGGCGCGGACGCGGCGTACAGATGGTACGCGAGCGCGTCAACGACGGGATTCCAAGCCACCGTGACCCTCCCGTCCTCGGCCGTCGCGAGCACGCCCGTGGGCGGTGACGGGACCATGGGCGCCGGCGCGACCGGGGTCGCGGACGCCTCGCCGGACACGCCCGACTCGCCCACCGCGTTCTCGGCGGTGACTCGGAAGTAGTACGTCGTCCCGTCCCTCAGTCCCGTGACTGTGTATGGGGAAAGGACGCCCGGATGCCGGACGCCGTCCGGCATGGCGGCGTATCCCTCTTTCGTGACGCCGGGCGCAGAAGCCCCGTACAGGTGATACGACAGGGCGCCGGCCACGGCGTCCCACGAGATCGTGACGAGCCCCTCTCCGGCGGACGCGAGCACGTTCATCGGCGGCGACGGGACCGTGGGCCCCGGAGCCACCGGGGTCGCCGAGGCCTCTCCGGATTCGCCCGACTCGCCGACACCGTTGGTGGCCGTGACGCGGAAGTAGTAGGTCTTGCCGTCTTCGACGCCCAAGATCGTGTACGGTGAAAGAACGCTCGCGTATCGGACGCCGTCCGGCATGCTCGCATACCCGTCCTTCGTCACCCCGGGTGCGGAGGCCCGATACAGATTGTACGACAGCGCACCCTCCACGGGACTCCATTCGACGGTGACCCGCCCCTCGCCCGCGATCGCGCGCACGTCGGTCGGCGGCGAAGGCGCGGTCGGACCGGGCAGCGGGGCGACGGGCGTCACAGAGATCTCTCCGGACACGTCCGATTCGCCCGCCGCGTTCTCGGCGGTGACGCGGAAGTAGTAGGTCCTCCCCGCCGCCAAGCCGGAGACGGTGTACGGGGCGATGACGTCCCCGAAGCGCGCGCCGTCCGGCATCGTCGCGTACCCCTCCTTCGTCACGCCCGGTGCGGATGCCCCGTACACGTGGTATGCGGCGGCGCCGGCGACGGAATCCCAAGAGAGGGTGATCCGTTCCTCGCCCGCATCCGCGACCACGTTCGACGGCGGCGACAGCAGCGCCGGACCGGGCGGCGTCGCGCCCCGCGGCCAGGCGACGTACGCCACGACGCCCAAGACCGACAGAACAAGGATCGCGGCGACGATCCCCGCGGCGAACCGACCATTCCTCCCTAGCTCAGATGGGCCCCTCTCTCCCTCCTCGGACACGATGTACCCCTCGGCGGCCGCATCCACGGTCCGGATAGAAGGGGATTCTGGAACGCGTTTGTACCGGTATTAGCACTCTTCGGCCCGCGCGCGAGCCGGGAGAGAGACGGCGACGGGAACGCCACCGCAAAACCTTTAGGAGAGCGCCCTCATGGTTCCGGGACCGTGGCCGCCCTCGATCCCACCGTCTTCCTCATCATCGGCATCCTGCTCGTCGTCATCGGCCTCGCGCTCGCCTTCATCGGACGGAAGTTGTGGACGCCGTTCATGTCCCTCGTCGGTGCGATCCTCGGCGGCAGCGTCGGGTACTTTGTCGGCGCGGTCTACACGAACAGCACGCTCGCCGCCCTTGCGCTCGCCATGATCGGGTCGATCCTCGGCAGCATCCTGTTCAACTACCTCGTCAAGATCGCCCTCGCCCTGATCGCCGCGGGGATCCCCGCCGGTCTCGCGTACCTCGCGATGGCGCCCAATCCCATAACGGACCAGAGCGCGCAGGACCTCGCCGTGATCGTCGCGATCCTCGTCCTCCTCGTGGTGTTCGCGATCGCCTACTACTTCGTCGAGGAGCTGATCGGCATCGTCACCGCCCTGGTCGGCGGCGCGCTCGTCGGGATCGGAGCGTACCTCGCGGGCGCCTCGCAGGGGGTCGTCCCGGCGGCGATGGCCATGCCCGCGATCGCCGTGGCCGGCATCGTGTTCCTCCTAGGGGCGATCCTGCAGACGCTCGCGATCCGCCGGGCCAAGAAGGGCGCGGCATGGCGGTTCCGCCGCCGCAAGGCCGCGGCCGCGCCGCCCGCACGCGTTGCGCAGGCTCCGCCCCCGCCCGCGCCGACGCGGATCTCCACTCCCTCGGCGCCCCAGGACCCTGAACGTCCGCCTCCGCCGCCCCCGGAGTGACGCCTACGCGTCCGGAGCTGAGCACACTTTCGCCGACCCCTCCCCCGCGGCGCTAAGCCCCATCGGACCCATCCCGTCGTTCCAGGGGAGGAACATGGCGGCGGCCACCGCCCTCGTCCAAGTCCAAGAAGTCGTCCTGAAGCCCGCGCTCACGACGGGGCTCCCCGTCCTCGACCGGTACCTTGGCCCCTTCGACGCGTCCCGCCTCACGCTCCTAGACAGCGGCTCCGATTTCGTCCTCCGGATCCAGACCCTCCTGTGCGTGCGCGCGATCGCCGAGCTCGACGGGGACGTCGTGTTCGTGGATGGCGGGAACTCCGTGGATCCGCACGGGATCGTCCGCGCCGCGAAGCGCGTCGGTCTGGGCCGGCTCGACGTGCTCCCGCGAATCCGCATCGCCCGCGCGTTCACGTGCCACCAGATGGCGGCGCTGCTCGTCGACCGGCTCGAGGAGGAAATCGCGGAGTGCGGCGCGCGGCTCGTCGTCCTGTCGTGCCTCCCGGAACTGTTCCTCGACGAGGACGTCCCGTACGGGGAGGCGCACCAGCTGTTCCTTCGCTCGCTGCGGAGCATCCGCGCGGCGACGGAGTCGCACGGGACGATCACGGTCGCGACGAACGCGGGCCTCGCGAAGCTCCACCGCCGGCGCGGAATCCGGCGGGCGCTGTACGAGGGCGCGGACCGGGCCGTGAAGCTCCAGCACCACCGCCAAGGGGTGATCCTCACGCGCCTGGAGACGGGGGAGAAGGGCTGGTTCCGTCCGGTACCGCCGAACCAGCTCACCCTCCAGGACTTCACGCACCCGCCCGTGCCCCGGATCGCGGCGCTCACGGTGGACGAGCCGCCGAGGGAGGTGCGCCGGGAAGAGGCCATGGCGCTCCGCTGGTAGCGAAACCGTAATGCCCGGGGGTCGCCCTCGATGCGGCCGTTGTCGGAGCCGTTCGCACCCGTCGTACACGCCGCGGAGGTCATGCGCGGACTCCCGGCACCGTGGTTCGTCGCGGGTGGATGGGCGATCGACCTCCTCGTGGGCCGCGTCACCCGGGAACACGAGGACATCGAGGTCTCGATCTTGCGGCGGAACCAGCTCGAATTGCGGCGGCACTTGGCGACGTGGGATGTCCGGAAAGTTGTAGAGAGCCGGCTCTCGCCATGGGCGGTGGACGAGCGACTCGAACCGCCCACTCATGAGGTCCACGCGCGTCGGGAGGACGGTGACCTTCGTCACTTGGAAATCCTGTTTGAGGAGGCCTCGGGAGGGCTCTGGCGGTTTCGAAGGGATCCACGGATCCGTCGGCGGTTCGAGGACATCGGCCGGGTCTCCCCTCAGCGAATCCCGTACCTCGCGCCCGAGATCGTGCTCCTCTACAAGGCGAAGGGGGTCCGTCCGCGGGACGAAGACGACTTTGCCGTGACGGCCCCCCTCCTGAGCCCCGACCAACGAACCTGGCTCTCCGATGCGCTCCGCGCGTGCCATCCGAATCATCCGTGGATCGCACGCCTCTGACCCCGTCAACTTCATAGTGGGTCCGCTCATCGGGCGCGGCGTGGGCGGCATCCGTGTCGAGATCCACGAGCCCGCGAACGTGCTGTCCACGATGCTGCTCGCGCTCGGCGGGCTGCCGAAGGACTCGAAACCGCATCCGCTCGCGGCGGCGGCCTTCCGGCACGTGCGGCCGTTCCGCGACCATCCGTCCCTCGAGTGGCTCAGGGAGTTCTACCGCCCGCCAGATCTGGCGAATCTGTACGGACATGCGGCGCAACTCGCGGGTCCGGTGAGCTTCGCCCCACGCTCCTCCGCCGTCCCCCCGCCCCTCGACGCCTACGAGCCCGCGCGGATGAAGGAGCTCCCCGCGCGGATGGCGGCGTTCTACGAGGACGCGAAGCTCGGGACCTTTCGCCGGGCCCACACGGCACCGTACACGCTCGCGGCGGCGGACGTCAAGGACGCCATCAAGGGAGCCCGCATCGAGTCGTTCTTGGTGGACCTGTACGGGCTCCCGCGGTACGCCCTCCTCGTCGTGCCCGTCCCCACGCACCCTCGCTCCGGCCGGGGGACCAGTGCGACGACGAGCTGGGAAGACATCGCGTTCCTCCACCCGCCGCGGGTCGCCCTCCGGTCCGCGAGCCCGGTGGCGTGGGGGCTCGATCCACGGGCCACGCAGGTGCTCGTGCAGCACGAGCTGAGTCACTCCCTGGCACGCGAGGCAATCCGTTGGCAGGACGACCTCCTCCCGCGGGTAAGCGCCGTCCTTCCAACCATCCCGCCGGAGTCAAGGCTCGCACGCGCCCACCCGGAACCGGAGCAGCAGCTCGTGGAACTCTTCATTCTCGGATCCACGGTCTCCTACTTCCGGCGCACCCGCGGAGACGAGGAGGCCCAGCGGTGGATGGCGACCGAGGTCCGCCGCCAAGGCACGCCCCTGATCCGGGACTTCTTCCGCGCGATCGAGGAGTTCCTCGGAGGCAGGCGGTGGTCCGACCTGCACGCGTTCCTCGGCGACCTCCCGAAGGTGCTGGGCGCGTAGTACTTTCGCCGACCCCTCTCGTGCACGGTCATGCTGCCGTTGCATGATGAGACTCCATGGGGCGCACGGTCCCGACGTACCGCATGTACCTGGAGTCGATCCTCGACCGGTGGATGGACTACCGCCGCGCGTTGCGGGAGAAGGACCGCGATCTGTTCGACGAGGTCGTGAACCGCGCGCGGCAGCACGCGTCCGCCGCCAGCTACTGCGCCCACCTCGACCCCGTGGAGACCGCCTTCCTGTCCATCTTCCTCGAGATGCAGCGGGAGATCGCAGAGCTGAAGGCCCGACAGGTACATGAGCCGGAACACGCGTCCCGGGAGGCGGCGACGGGGGAGACGTAGGATGTCCGGGGACGCGACGTACTTCACGAAAGACTTCTTCGGTTTCCTGAAGGAACTCGATAAGAACAACAACCGGGAATGGTTCACGAAGAACAAGGCGCGGTACGAGGAGTCCGTCCAAGCGCCGAGCCTCCGTTTCATCCGCGACGCCGGGACTCGGCTGAAGGCGATCAGCCCGTACCTCGTCGCGGACCCGAAGCCCTTCGGCGGCTCGATGATGCGAATCTACCGTGACATGCGCTTCTCGAGGGACAAGAGCCCGTATCGGACGACGGTCGGCATCCACTTCCCGCACCGCGGCACGATGGGCAAGGCCCACCACCTCCCCGGACTCTTCCTCCACCTCGAGGTCGACGAGAATCGGGCGTACTCGGGCGTCTGGCAGCCGGACCCGCCGACCGTGAAGAGGATCCGGGACGGTATCGTGCGCGAACCGGACGCGTGGAGACGCGCGGTCCGGGGCAAGATTCAGCTCGAGGGCGAGTCCCTCAAGCGGCCGCCGCCCGGCTACCGGCCGGACCATCCCCTGGTCCAGGACCTCGTGCGGAAGGACTACGTCGCGTCCGTGGGCTTCCGGGACGCGCAGGTCGTGAGCCCCGACTTCCTCGACACATTCCTCGACGCGGGGAAGGCGATGGATCCGCTGAACGCGTTCCTCGCGAAGGCCATCGGACTGCCCTGGTAGCCGCGAGCACTTTCGCCTTCCCCTCCCCCGGGCACGGTCATTACCGCCAACTGCGCTCCTTTGGCGGGGGAGCACGACGCAGGGCTGGATCCTCGACGCCCATCCGGACTACGAGCGTGATTCCATCGTCCTCTGGCTGTGGACGCACTCGGGCGTGCATCGGATCGAGGACCGGTCGTTCCGCCCCTCGTTTTTCGTGAAAGTGCCGCCCGCCGAGCTCCCGGACCTGCAGCGCCGCCTCGAGATCCTCGACCAGGTCGCCGCCACGCGCGTCGTCATGCGCCGCACGGGGTTGGCGGCGGAGG
>DATEUK010000086.1:0-8947 GCA_035283165.1 Thermoplasmata archaeon | reverse complement strand
TCCCGAGGAAGTAGTGGCTGCGATAGGGGAGCGGGTCCACGCCCTCGGGTCGCACGGGATGGGAGCCCTCGAAGGCGATGCGGACGAGCACGCCTCGGGACGACGAGGATTCGAGCGGGGAGGAATCCGGTGACCGCACATCCATCGGCGCCGGGATTGGTGCGGACGTGCGCTCCACGATCTTGACGAGGACGGCGCTCTCCGCGAAGCCCACCTGGACGTCCCCGGAGGTCGTGTAGAAGAAGATGTCGGGGCGATGCAGCTGACCCTGGTTCTCCACGAAGTCCGCTGTCGCGGGGTACCGGAAATCCTTCTTCACGGCTCCGGGCAAAGAGATCGGCCACCGTGGCGACCCCAGATCCCCGACGTCCGCGGGCGGACCCGCCAGGGCTTGGGACGAAGGGAGGATGACCATCGCCGCCAACACCGCCAAGGCGACGACCGATGCGGCTCGCAACCCCTCGCCCTCCCTCTGGTGCATGTGTGTTACCCCCTATCAAGGCATGCCGCCGTCCTCGCGCGGCTCCGACACGTCTGCAGCCCCCTCTCCCGGCTCGGCCCAGATCTCCTCCTCTTCGGCCTCTTCCTCCGGTTGGCCTTCCCCTTCCTTAGCCGGCTTCTTCCGCCGGCGCGCCCGCAACCCCCTCTCTCGGATCGGTGCGAATCTCCTGGCGGCCGCCGCGAGAAGGGAGAGAACGCCGACGAGGGCGAGTGATGCGAGCATCGTGGGGTCCTGGGGCGGCGAGGACGCGGGCTCGACGACGATGGTGACGGTGCCCGACGCGGACGCCTCCGTGCCGTCGCTCACGATCAGGGAGAACACGTACGTCCCGGCGGCCGTAGGGGTGAACGTCGGCGTCGCGCCAAATGCGCTCGACAGGGTCACGATCAGCCCGCCAGTCTGCGTCCACGCGTACGTGAGCGGGTCGCCGTCCGGGTCGGCGCTGAGGGTCCCGTTCAAGGTCACGAGCGCGCCCACGTTGACGGACCGCTGGTCCGGCCCCGCGTCCGCAGTCGGGGGGCGGTTCACCACGTCCACCGTGACCTCGTCGACGTTCGTCCCGCCAAATCCGTCGTTCACGGTCAGGCCGAATACGTACTTGCCCGCCGCCGCCGGGGTTAGGGTGGGCGTGGCTGTGCTCGCGCCCGCGAGGGCGATCGCCTTACCGGCCGTCTGGGTCCAGCGGTATGTGAGCGGGTCCCCGTCGGGGTCGCTCGATCCGGTCCCGTCGAGGGTGATCACCGCCCCGCGGAAGACGCCGACCTGGTCCGGCCCCGCGTCCGCGGTCGGGGCGGCATTCGTGGCGGTGACGACCACCTCATCCATTGCCATGCCCCCGAAGCCGTCGTCCACGGTCATGAGGAAGGCGTACGTGCCGGGCGCGGGCGGCGTGAAGCTCGGCATCGCCGCCGTGGGGTTCGCGAGCGTCCAGCCCGCGCCGCTCGTGGGGGTCCAGGCATAGGTCAGGACGTCGTTGTCTGGGTCTCTGGACAGCCCCCCGTCCAGCGTCACGAGGGTCCCCTTGGGCACGTTCTGGTCCGGCCCTGCGTCCGCGGTCGGGGCGCGGTTCACGACGTCCACGATTACCGCGTCCGTGTCATTCGCACCCATCCCGTCGTCGACGGTGAGGACAAAGGAGTAGGGGCCGAGGGCCGTGGGGGTGAACGTCGGGTTCGCCGTATTCGCGCCCGTCGGCGCGACGGCCGGACCTGCGTTCTGCTTCCAAGAGTACGTGAGCGAGTCCCCGTCGGGGTCGCTCGATCCAGTCCCGTCGAGGGTGACCGCCACCCTACGGAACACGCCGGGTCGATCGAATCCCGCGTCCGCGGTCGGCGGGCGGTTCAGCACGTCGGGGGCGTCGGCGGGCGGGGCGGGCCAGTCCGTCGCCGCAAGCTTCGTTGCGTCGGTCGCGGTGAAGTCGAAGGTGTAGTCGGTGCCGCGGGGGGCGAGCGTGGTTGTGTAGGTGTACCACTTCCCGTCGCTGACGTCCGCATCGAGTGGATCGACCTCCGCCATCGTGAAGGGGCTGTCGGCGATCTCGACGCCGCCCTTCCGGATGTGCACCCTGGGGTCGCCCGCCAGGGGGGCATCGCCGTCCGCGTCCGTGTAGTTGACCCGGTAGTTGTAGAGGGTGGCCATCGTACCCGCCTCCGGGTCAAGACCGTCCGCGACATAGTTTGGCTCGCCCGTCGCGGAGAGGAAGGGCATCACACTAGGAACGAGAGTCAACTTCGCCACGAAGGCGTCGTCCCCGCCGTTGTAGGTCGTGTCGTAGGCTCCGGGGGTCGTGGGGAACTCCGTGGCGGCGTCACGCGTGTCGCCGGTCACGTAGGCGGCGCCCGAGGCGTCGACGGCGATCTCATAGCCCCAGTCGCCTGAGCTCCCGCCGAGGAAGGTCGAGTAGAGAAGAGCACTCCCGCTCGCGTCGAGGTTCGCCACGAAGGCGTCGCAGGCGCAATAGGGAAAAGAGCCGCCGTTGTGCGTCGTGTCGTAGGCTCCGGGCGTCGTGGGGAAGTCGGTGAAGTCGTCAACCGTGTAGCCGGTGACGTAAGCGGCGCCCGAGGTGTCGACAGCGATCCCGTTGCCTTCGTCACCTGAGCGCCCGCCGAGGAAGGTCGCGTAGAGAAGGCTGCTCCCGCTCGCGTCGAGCTTCGCCACGAAGGCGTCGAACCAGCCGTTGTGCGTCGTGTCGTAGGCGCCGGGCGTCGTGGGGAAGTCCATGACGTCCTCGGACGCGGAGCCGGTCACGTAGGCGGCGCCCGAGGCGTCGACGGCGATTCCGTTGCCCCCGTCAAGCGAGCTCCCGCCGAGGAAGGTGGCGTAGAGGAGCGTGCTCCCACTCGCATCGAGCTTCGCCACAAACGCGTCATAGTAGCCGTTGAACGTCGTGTCGTAGGCCCCGGGCGTCGTAGGGAAGTCCGTGTCGGAGTCCGTGCCGCCGGTCACGTAGGCGGACCCAGTGGCGTCGACGGCGATTCCCGAGCCTCTGTCCTCCCAGCTCCCGCCGAGAAAGGTCGAGTAGAGGAGGGCGCCCCCGCTCGTGTCGAGCTTTGCCACGAACGCGTCCCAGAAGCCGCCGTTGTGCATCGTGTCGTAGGCCCCGGGGGTCGTGGGGAAGTCCGTGATGTCGTCAACCGTGTAGCCGGTCACGTAGGCGGCGCCCGAACTGTCGACGGCGATCGCAAGGCCCTCGTCATAACCGCTCCCGCCGAGGAAGGTCGAGTAGAGAAGAGCGCTCCCGCTCGCATCGAGCTTCGCCACGAAGGCGTCGTCCCCGCCGTTGTAGGTCGTGTCGTAGGCTCCGGGGGTCGTGGGGAACTCCGTGGCGGCGTCACGCGTGTTGCCGGTCACGTAGGCGGCGCCCGAGGCGTCGACGACAATTCCGTAGGCCAGGTCCCATCCGCTCCCGCCGAGGAAGGTCGAGTAGAGAAGAGCGCTCCCGCTCGCATCGAGCTTCGCCACGAAGGCGTCGTTGCCGCCGTTGTGCATCGTGTCGTAGGCCCCAGGCGTCGTGGGGAAGTCCGTGCTGCCGCTATCCGTCGCGCCGGTCACGTAGGCGGCGCCCGAGGCGTCGACGGCGATTCCGGTGACCGCGTCATATCCACTCCCGCCAAGGAAGGTCGAGTAGAGGAGGGGGTCGATGACGAGGTCCCCCGTCCCGTCCCATCCCGAGCAGGCGTAGCCCACGGTACTCTCCGTGAGCTGCCGGAGGGAGCAGTCCACGGGGCGGCCGCTCGCCTGCCAGGCCGCGGGGAGATTGTCGCGGAGGGGGCCGAGGCTCGTCTCCGCGGAGAGGCCCCGGGGGGTCACCGCCAATCCGGTGGCGCCCTCGTAGGCGAACGCGATGTCCGCGAGGTCCGCCCCGGGATGGGCCACGAGGTCGTACTTCACCCCGCCGGACGAGGGGCGGTAGACCACGTCGATCCCGTCCCACGCGTTCTCGTACACGACCTCCGCGTAGGTCCGGACGCCCGTGCGCCAGCGGGCAGGATCGTCACCGAGGAAGAAGTTCGCGCGGTGGGGGAGCTCCCCGCGGGCCTGGGGGAGGACGGCGTTCGCCCCCTCGAAGGTGATTCGGACGAGGTGACCCCGAAGGGGCGGGAGGTGCTCGACGGGCGCGGGGAACGCAAGCCTGTGCAGGGGATCGGGGTCGTCGCGGGGCGGGCGCTCTCGGAGGTTCACTAAGACGGCCTTGGCGGCAAACCCCACGGAGACACCGCCGCCGCGGGCGTAGTAGAGGACCTCGGGGTTCCCGACCTGGCCCGCGTTCTCCGTGAAGAAGTCGGACGGCGCACGCAAGGAGGGCGTGGTCCGAGATGCTGATTGGGACGGGCTGTACCCGTTCCCGTACTCCGCGACGTCGATCCGGAGCACGTCGAGCGCCATCGTCCCCTGGATGGTGTCGTCGGGCGTGTCCGCCTGGTCGTCCCACACGCGGACGACGGGCGCCCCGCCGTTCCGCTCCGCCGCGCTCAGCGTGTAACTCGAGAAGGAGAGGTCGGAATCCGACGTGCACGTGTACGCGGTCACCCAGTTCGTTGGCGGGTTCCCGCCCTGTCCGACCTGCACGAGGACGTTCTCCACCCCCGGGTTCAGCCGCTGGCACTCGACGACGAGGGTCCACCGGTCCCCTGCGAGCGGCACGCCCGACCACGCGAAGCGCACCTCAAGTGCGTACTCCGCGTTGTACACCGCGTCAATCGTCGCCTGCATCTGCGTCGCCCGGTTGTTCGGCGAGCAGTCCACGCATCGCGTCGCGATGCGGAGGTCGTCGATGTCCGTCGAGGTCCACTCCGAGCCGGAATTGGGGTTCGCGTTCATCGTGCGGGAGTACCGGACGTACGAGGTCGTGGTCGCCTGCGTCGCGCCGTTGTGGTAGGACAAAGCACCGACCTTCGCGTCGATCGAGACCGAGGCGGAGGACGAGCTCACCTTCCTGGCCACGGACGAGGCGACGACCGTGAAGTCGTCGACGTCCGCCGCGTCGTTCCATCTCGGGTTCGCGAGGGTGACGCCCACGCGGCTCCCCTTCTTGGTCCCCTGGCGGCACGTCGCGTCGGAGTCGTGCGTGTCCGCGCCGTCGTCGAGCTCGTCCCACGGAGAGGCGTCGGTGGAGCAGCCCGACGCGGACCACCCGCTCACGTCCGTCCCGTCCGGCAGGATCACGACGCCGATCTGGTCCGCAGGGCTCCGGTCGACCTCGCGGTACGACCATCGGACATCGTCCGGCGAACCGAGGTTTGTCCATGTCGAGCCGCAGTTCACACCCGTCTGCGTCGCGTTCGTGAGCGTCTGAGAGGACGGGAGGTAAGTGTTCGACGGTAGGGAGTTCAGGACGGTCACGTCCACGGTGTCCCACGAGGTGCTCGCCTGGAAGCGATTCGCCCAGACGCTCCAGTAGGAGCCGTCCCACTGCCCCCACACAGCCATCACGTTCCCTGCTGCGTCGACGGCCAGTTCAGGGAGCCCCGCATCTCCTGGGGCCGTCTCGAGAACCGCTGCCGCGCCCGAACAAATCCCGAGGGGGTCTCGGTTCCCCCAGATGCTGTTGCTGACTCCGTCCCACTCGAGCCAGGCCCCGACCGCGTTGCCGCCAGGATCAACCACTACCTGAGACCCCACCCCCCACGAAACGTTGCCCGAACCGGCATCGAGTGGGAGAGGGACTCCCCAGCCGGCTCCTGTGACGTGGCGGCTCGAATAGATGCGAGAAATGGCGCCATCCAACCCGTGCCACACCGCGATCGCGTTCCCGGCCGGGTCGACGGCGACCTTAGGAAAATAGGCACCCAGTCCCGCGATGCGGGCGGGAGTCTCCCAGCCAACCCCGGCGACAAACCGCCTGGCCCAGATCCCGTCGGACTGGGTCCAGGTGACAACCGTGGTCCCCGCGTTCGCGGCAACCAAGGGCAGACCCACGCACCAAACCCACCCGGAACCCACGGGAGCTCCCCAACCGGCCCCGGGGACGTAGGACCTAGCCCAAATCTCATCGTAATCGTCCGGACAATATCCTGCCGCCCAGGCGACGACCGCGGTTCCGGTGTCATCGAGAGAGACTGAGGGATAGAAATTAAAATCACCGAGCGTACCTGAGGAGATCGGAGAGCCCCAGCCGACTCCGGGGACGTAGTAGTTCGACCAGACCTCGTCAGGGCCGTAATGGCGCCACGATGCCACCGCGTTTCCGGCCGCGTTGACAGCGAGAACGGGCCAATCCGCGTCGCCCAGGTCCATTGGGACTGCCGTCCCCCAGCCGGCCACGGGCTCGAAGCGGTTAGTCCAGATACCGTAGCCGGAGTTCGGGTTCACCTCGATCCACAAGGCGAACGCGTTCCCGGCCGCGTCGACGGCGATGCTTAGGTCCTCGGGGTACCTGAAGAATGCGTCCCCCGTGCCCGTCCCAATCAAGGACGCGCCTTCCCAGCCGGTTTCGACAACGTACCGGTTCGCCCAGACGCTGGTATGGGAACCATCCCACTGAAACCACAACGCAACCGCATTCCCCGCACGATCGACCGCGACCCGCGGCCAGCTGGCTTCCTCCGGGCGCGACTCGATGGGCGTCGCGACATCCCAGCCGACCCCGAGGACGTAGCGGTTCGCCCAGACGCTGTTGGCGGCCCCCTCGGATTGAGCCCACACCGCAATCGCATTCCCTGCCGGGTTGACGGCGACATCCGGGCCTCCCGCGTCCCCGGCGCCCCCCTCGATCACGTCAGCTCCGCCCCACGCACTGGAGCCATCCTCGACCGTCAGCTGGAACCTGTGCACGCCGGACTGCGTCGGGACGAAGGAGGCCACCGGCGTCCGGGCGTTTCTCAGGGTGACGGACGGTCCGGAGATCTGACTCCAGCCGTACGTGAGCGGGTCCCCATCCGGATCGCTGCTGCCGCTGCCATTCAGGGTGACGACCGCGCCCGGGAGCGCCTGCTGGTCCGGGCCCGCGTCCGCGGCTGGCGGCGCGTTCATGGGGTCGGGATGGGGGGGAGATGAAGAGATCGCGTCGTCCGGACGATAGCCCGCGACCGAGGAGCCCCCACCGTCCGCCGAGCTCGTGAGGACTTGGGACGACGGGGTGAGTACCATCACCGCCAAGACTGCTAACGCTACGACCGATGCAAATCGCAACCCCTCGCCCTTCATTCGGTGCATGTGTGTTCGCCTCCTATCGATGCGTGCCGCCGTTCACGGGATGAAGTTCTGCGCCTCCGGCAGCGGCAGCACGATCGGGACCTCGAAGAACCCCGTCGGCGTCGGGTGGATCACGACGACGCCGTCGCTCGCGAGGAACTGCGCCGCCTGCTCTTGCGCGCCCCGCGAAATGGCGGCGAAGTACGCGTCGGTGACGACTCCCTGGGTCAGGAACGGGTGGGGGTTCTTCCGCGCCGCCGTCAAGCAGGGATTGGCGGCGCACGCGAGGTCGTGGCGGTAGTACGTCGTCTGCGCCTCGAGGCCTCCGGCTCGGACCACAGCGCTATTGGTGGGATTCGGCACGGTCTGGTCTCCCTTCGCCATCTGGATGAGAACGCCTCGAACGCGGGCGTCATCGTCTTCGTCGTCCCCGTCGTCATCGTCCCAATCGTCATCGTCGCGACCCTCGTCGTTCTGGGGGACCGTCCGGAGGTGCTGGGCGTAGGGGACCGCATCACTGGATTGCATGGCCCACTCGCTCCGGTCGATGTACTCCTGGATCGCGATCGCCCCGACCACGGTGTTGACGAGCGGCGGCTGATCTCGGAGCGGGAGGTTCTCGTTGAACGCGAGCGGATTCGCGCCCCCCACGTTGATCAGCGAGGGCGTCCGCGCCGCGAGCACGGCCCCGAGGATGTTCCGGCCCTGCACGTTCCCGAACCGCCGGAGGTCGACGAACGGGCCGCCGGGAGCGTTCAGGACGCTCGCCCGGAAAGCAGGTTCGAGCCCCACGAGTGGGGCCCCGAACTGTGCGCCGAACGACCAGCCGAGGAAGTACATCCGGTCCCCGTCCAGGTCCGGAGCGCCGTCGCCGTCCACGTCCATGCCGAGCTGGACCGCGCGGGCGAGGACCATGTGGTCGATGATCGTCTGCTTCGTGGCGTCGCGACGACCCATCAGCAGGAACGGAGCGGGGGGGTCATCTCCCTCCTGAGGGCCGATGATATTGTTGCCGTCGGCGTCGACACCGCGTCCGCCCGCGAGGAACGTGATTGCGGAGTTGTCCAGCATTGTCACGCGGTTCATGCCCAGCGGACCGCGCCCGCGAGCGACGGGATTCATCGTCATGGTCGCGATGCCGTACTTGGCGAGGGTGGGCGCCAGCAGGGTCGGGAACTCCTCCTTGTTGTTGTTGCCTCCCATCCCGATCATCGCCACGGGCCAGCCGTCCGCCGGCATCGGCCCCGAGGGCAGCTGGAGGTTGAAGTAGAGGTCCCCCGTGCCCATGACGGGCGGCACGCCGACCTCGGTGCCGACGATGTTGAACGTCGCATCGGGTCGCAGGAAGCTCGGCGAGGCGACGCGTCCGTACGCGATGGATCCTACGGCACCCGGGACGAACGCGAAGGCGTTCATGTTGATGTTGACCGTCGTGAACGCGGGGGGCGAAACTCCGGTGTGTTGAATGAACGCGATCGCCTTGACGCTCGGGAGGGAGAACAGGGTCCGCGCTCCTCCCGGTCCGAGACCGAAGTCTGCCACGGGGGCGGGGAGAGAGCGCACGTAGTCGCGGATCCGCGACATGGCGCCCGTGATGGACTGCGTTGTGAACACGCTCGCGACCGCGATGTCATGTTTCGAGATGCCAGCGTGGCGCGCGGCATCCAAGGCGTCCTCGATCGCCTCTCGGTAGCGATGGCTTCTCCGATCTCCGAATCCGCGGTCGTCATCGTCATCATCGTCCTCCTCATCGTCGTTTGACTCACCGCGAAGGAACGCAGCGAACTCTGGACTCTTCCCCACAGGGTTGCC
>DATEUK010000085.1:0-22431 GCA_035283165.1 Thermoplasmata archaeon | reverse complement strand
GGTGGAGGCGCGGAACCGGACCGCACATCCGTCGCGGGAGGCCGCGGCACTCGGCGACGTGCAGGACCTCGTGTACCGCGCGATCCCCGCCGTCGAGTCCGTCCTCAAGTGGCCGAAGGGCCCGGCGGCGGCGTGACTCATCTCGCGACGACGCGCGCGGTCCTCAGCTCGCGCGGTCGGACCCGCATCATCTCGCCGGTTTCCGCGTGCTCGAGGCGCACGGGATCGCCCACCGCCACGACCCGGTATCGAGCGCGCCGCCAGAGGACGACGTCGCCCTTCCGGAAGGCCGGGAGCCGCACGAGGTACGTCGCGCGGTACTGTTCCCGGCCCTCCCGCTGCGTGTGCAGGGTCGCGCTGGACGTAATGGCGGCACCGCCAAGCTCTTGCGTGAGGTGGCGTGCGAGCCGCCGTGCGAAGGGGTTCGAGCTGACCTTCACGTCGAAGCCGCCCCGGACCGGTTGGATTTCGCTCACGAACTCCGTCCCCGAAGGGCTCCGGTCGACGATTGCGCGCGCCCGATCCGTCTCGCCCCGCGTGAGGTCTCGACCGTCCGCGCGGATCTGGACGGTCCCGACGAAGAACTTCCCCTTCTGACGCGAGCACGTGGGGCACTGTCCCTCGTGGAGGCGAAGCCGTGTGTGGAACGAGTCCGCGATCTCCCACGGCCCGACCGCGCACCGTGCGTTCACGGTGAGTGCGAAGTTGCGCGAATCCTCCGCGCGCACCTCGTACGTGAATCGGGCGTCGGTCACGTGCCGATCTCGGACCGACACCCCGGCGACGATCTCGGGCAACGCCTCCTCCAGCGCGCGATCCTGCCACCGGGCGCCGATGCGGAGCTTCCCGCAGTGCGCGCACCGCTCGACATCGATCTGCTCGGGACCCCGGACGGGCCTGTGTCTCGCGCGGAAATCGTCCTCGCACAGACCCTCGAGCGTCGGCCCTGCGCGGCCGCACTCCACGCAGAACGCCATCGCGCGCGCATCGCGGGCGCCGGACATAACCCTTCGGTCATTCGCGTTCGGGCATGGCGAGCATCTGGGCGTGCGGCTCGCCGTCGATCCAGAGGACGTTGCCCTCGGCCACGAATCCCGCCCGCTTCGCGGCGTCGACCGTCTCTCGCCCCACGAAGTTCCCGATCGTCGCGAGCTGGAGCGTGTGCACGAACTCCGCTTCCGTCATCCGTTCGCCCTCGTAGAAGGGGGACACATGGAGGCGGATCTCGCCCTCGCGGAGCGTCCGGCCCAGCAGGTGCGCATCGCACGCCGCCACGAGCACCTCGAGCCCCCGCGTGTGCACCTTCACGAGGATCACGGGAATCGCCGACCAGTCAGGGACACCGCGGGGGTCGATAAACGTGCGTCTAGAGCCGGGTGACGAGGCGGTACCGGCCCTCGACCGGGCTGTACAGCTCCCCCTCCTGCCGCCACTTCCGCAACCACGCCTCGCCCCTCTCCCGCGGGATCCCCCGCCGCTCCGCGAGCTCGAGGATGTCCCCGTGGTTCGCCCCCTCGCCGGTCTCCGTGCCGCCCAGTTCCGCGATGATCTCCCTCAGGAGGACGATCTGCTCACGCTGCGATGCCGGCACGCCCGTCGCGACGATGTCGATGTCGAGCCGTCCACCGGCGCCCGCCTCCATCGCGACCTGGCGGAGCCAGTACTCGATGATCCCGACCGAGCGGTCCGCGTCCTGGACGTCCACGAGGGGGCTGAGTCGAGCACGGGCCGCGGCCTCCGCGAACCGCACGAACGCCTCGAGCTGGCGGGGCGTGATGGGGACGGTCCCCGCCTCCGCCTCCTTGCGGATTTCCAGATAGTGGTCGCGGATCCGCGCGATGGCGTCCGGCGTCATCACCGGGTAGAACCGTTTCGCGTACGCGACGTACTTCCGGAGGAACTCCGGCTCGTAATACGGCACGTGCGTGGCCCGCATCGGCTCCGGGATGGGAGAGGTGCCCATCTCCTCCGTCGCACGCGCGACCTCCCCGATCAGGTGCCCCTGGAGGATGTGGCTCGCCATGTCCAGATCCCGCTTAGGGTCCGGGATGTCCTGGACGACGAAGATCGCATCGAATCGGGAGAGCAGCGCGGATTCGAGATTTATCTGGTCACCTAGATATTTGTCCTTCACGAACCGCCCGAACTGCGGATTCGCGGCGGCGAGGACGGCACACCGGGCCGGCAAGGTGGCGGTGATCCCTGCCTTGGCGATGTGGATCATCTGCTCCTCCATCGCTTGGTGGATGCTTCCGCGGTCCGCCTGGCTCATCTTCTCGATCTCGTCGATGACCGCCAGGCCGCGGTCGGAGAGGACCAGGGCGCCCGCCTCCAGGGTCCACCGTCCTTCCCCGAACTCGTCCTTGACGGCGGCGGCGAGAAGTCCCGCCGCGCTCGTCCCCTTCCCGCTCACCATGATGCCGCGGGGCGCGATGTGACTCATGTAGAGGAGGAGCTGGGATTTTCCACTCCCAGGGTCTCCCACCAGCAGGATATGGCTGTCCCCTCGGATCCGGGTACCGTCCGGGAGCTTCTTGACCACGCCGCCGAACAGCTGGAGCGCAAGCGCCTCCTTCTCCCTCTCGAGCCCGTAGATCGCCGGCGCGATCGACTGCACGATCCGATCCAGGATGCCCGGCCGTGCGGCCTCTTCCTTGATCCGCTCGAGGTCCGCCGGGGTGATCTCGATCTCCTCGAATTCCACGCGCTCCTTCTCCGCGCTGTTGATCTCGAGGAAGATGTCGAAGATCGTGGACCTCGCACCGGGGCGCCCACGTTGCGCGCTCCGGAGGATCCCGTTCAGGACGACGCGCTCGCCCGGATTGATCTGACCCGTGATGTCGTCCTCCAGGTACGCCTCGAGCCGTTGCGGCTCCTCCCCGCCGCGGAGGATCTCCGGCGGCTCCTGGATCTCGATCTTCTGCGTGTCGAGGTACTGCGACTGTTCCCCGAGGAGGTTGAACTTCGTGCTCGTGGCGGCGCGGCCGCACCCTCCCTGGTCCGGGGGGCATTCCAGCGGCTCCCGGAACGACGTCCCCTCCTGAGGCTCCCGGAAGATCGTGTTGCAGCGGAGGCACCGGAACGTCGCGTCCACGACCCTCGGGCGGACCTCCGTCGCCTTCCGGACGAGGCCGTCCACGATCACGAACTGTCCGAGGTGCTCCGCGCGCAGGTCCCGGACCATGATCCGGACGTCCCGCGGGAACCCCTTGACGCGGAGATGGACGCGGATCGGCGTCTCCCCCGGCGGTGCCATCCGCGTGATCGCCTCCTCCCCCGCGGCGATCGCGTTCGCGGGGCGCCGCAGGAAGTAGATCGTGAAGTCCGTGTCGAACCGGTTCAGCGCGTCGAACGGCACCTCGAGGGTCCGCTCCTCCGGGTACGCGTCCGCGATGGATAGGATCCGTCCCGCGTAGTCCTCCGAGTCGAAGAACTCCTCCCATTTCTGGACGAGTTCGGCGGGCGAGTACTCGGGCACCGGGGTCCTTCCTCCGTTCGGCGGCGACCATGCGGGGAGACGCACGCTCATATAAGCTCCTCCAAGGTTGCGCGTCGAGTCCCCATTTCCGTGCCCTCCATCGGAACCGCGTCATCCGCACGCGGAGTGTCCGCAGACGCGGCAAACGGCGCAGCCGGAGGCGCGGGCGATGGGCCCGCCGCACTCCGGACACACGTCCGGACGGGGCGCGGACGTCCCCGCCACCATGGCGCTCGGGCGTGTCTGTTCCTCCATCGTGCGAACCGGGTGGACATCGCGCGCTTGCGGGAAATCCTTGCACTCCGGCGGGATGAAAGTGTTGCGCGCTCAGTGGAAATGATGGGGCGCTCCCGCGAGCCCCTTGGCTTTAAGTACCGCCGGGCGCATGCGGCGGGCTCGGGATGGGCACCGCGCTCGAAGACCTCGTGATCCAGAACAGCGAGCATTCCCTCCTGATCAACGAGGTCATGTTGCTCCTCGCGGAGAAGCGCACGTCCCTGGCCTCCCTTCGCACGGGCCTCGGGATCGTTGCGGCGCCGCTGTCGATCATCGGCTTCCTCGTTGCGACCTCTCGACTGTACGACACGCTCAACGTGCTTCACATGCTGGCGCCCCTGTGGGCCGCGTGCATCGTGTTGTTCGCCCTCGGCATGTACATGATCGTGCGCGCGCTGACGAGGATCCGCCGCTTCGACGGTCGAATCGAGGATCTCAAGGGGAAGGACGAGGAGATCCGGGCGCTGATCAGCGTGGACTGAGCCACACCGCGAGCGCGAGACGCACCTCCGGGCCGGTTCCATCGAGCGCGGGGTACGTCCAAGAACTCTCGACGTACGTATTGGGGAGGTCCGCGGCGTGCGGGATCGCCAACACGCCCGCCCCGGAGACCCGCCCCAGGATCGCGAACCTCCATCCAGGTCGGAGGAGACGCTCCGCGAGCGCCTCGACCCGCGCGTTCGATTCGTCGAAGTCCAGTCCGGGAGGTCCTCGGGTGAGGAGATGGACCTGGACCCGCAGGTACGCCTCCACGCTCGTCCGGTCGGGAAGCGCGACGGACGCCCCGTCGCGGTCGTACTCGAGGCCGTCCATCGTCGTCCGGAACAGGGCGAGCCGGAGGTCTTCCGCGTAGCGCGCCGCCACCGCCGTCTCGTCGACGGGCACCGGGCGCGCCAAGACGACCATGGCGCCGGAGGCGACCAGGAGGACCGTGAGGAGAAGCGTCCCGTCGGCGAGCGACTCGAACCCCCGCTCGCTCATGGTCCCCACACCGTTGCCGCGACCCGGGCGGGGTCGACCGACGAGCCGACCACGTTCGCGCCCGTGGCGGACGTCCTCCAATCCCCATCGCCGCTCCCATCGTGGAAGGTCCACCGCTCCTCCGTGGCCAGGTCCCAGATCACGACCTCGAAGGGATGGTTTGCCGCGAGGGGTCGGAGGGCCTCCACGGACACGATCCCGAGCGCGTCCCGAGCGAGGAGGCCGTGACCGTGCGTCCACCGCGGATCGCTGAGCACGGCGGTGAGCAGGGAGTCCGCGAGACCTCCGAGCCGCTCGCCGCGCTCCTGGGCCTCCCGGGTCGCGTACGCGCACGCGAACGAGGCGAAGAAGAGGGAGAAGGAGAGGACGGCCACGAGGAGGAGGAACAGGTCGTCGACGCCGCCCACGCCCCGCGGATCGCGCACGGACCCCCGAACGCGGTCCCGCGGGAAGGCGGTGACCCGTACATGCAGTGCGAGGGGCCATGCCGCCACGGTCCCGTGGCGAGGGGGAGGAACGGGCGGTGTTCGACGAAACGGAGGTCGATCCGGAAGGGCGGCTCGTCGTGCGATGCGAGGACGCCCCCGAGGAGGCCGTGGACCTCACGCGGCCGGAGTGCCTGCGCGCGATCCTGCGTCACTTGCAGGAGGAGGCCGGGGTGCGGGGCATCGTCCTCGTGCACGACCGGGAGAAGGCGTACGGGTCCCGGGCGATGGCCGCCCTGAACGCGCTGCTCGCCCTCGCGCGCCTCCTGGATCAGTTCGGTCAGCGGGCGCCCGCGCCGAACTTCCCCGGGTTCACCGCCAAGGAAGTCGAAGGGGTGTGCGCGACGTGCGAATTCCGTCCCGCCACCCTCTTCTCGCGGTTGCGGGACGCGCTCCTCGCGGACCCCGCGGCGTTCCTGGGTGTGACGCGGGAGGTCGCCGCCGCCCTCGACCGGTACGAGGAGGAGGGATGCGGCTCCTGCGCCGAGGCGACCGTCCAGGACCTTCGCATCCTGATCGCGGACCTGGAGCGATTCCCGGGGGGCTAGGTCGTGGAGCCGCCCCTCGAACCCGAGATCGCCCGCCTCTCCGACGGGTGGCCGGAGCGCCTCCTGCGCGCGCTGCGGGACCACCGGGAACGCCCGCGGTTCTCCGCCTCGTGGGTTTCCTTGCAGCCGCCGCCGGAGGCGTCGCTCGTGCGCGAGTACCCGGTCAACGGCTCGGCCGTGCGCCTGTACCGGATCCCCGGCGGCACGGAGTCGCTGTACTTCGTCGCGCCGGGCGAGTACGCGCTCCCGTCGCCGCACGTCCGCCTCGTGCACCTCGCGAAGGAGGCGATCCAGCGCGCGACGCCGGGTCGGGTGCGGCTCGACCGCCCCGAGGACGTGCGGGAGTACGTGCGCACCTTCGCGGAGCGCGCGATCCCACGCCTGGCGGCGGAGCGGTCGGTCTCCCTCGGAGCGGACCGCGCGGAAGAGGTCGCGACCGTGCGCCGATTGGCGGCGGTCCTGGCGACGTACACCGCAGGCCTCGGGGTCGTGGAGATCCCCCTGCGGGACCCGAACGTGCAGGACGTGTACCTGGACGCCCCGGCGGGTGCGACCCCCCTCCACGTGACGATCGCGGACCTCGGCGGCGGGCTCCACCAGCGGTGCGTGACGAACATCCACCTCACCCCGCCGGACGCGGAGGCGCTGCTCGCGCGCTTCCGTCTCGAGAGCGGGCGGCCGTTCTCCGAGGCGATGCCCGTCCTGGAGACGAACCTCGACGCGTTCCGCGTGCGGGCGACCGCGGTCGGTCCGCCGCTGAGCCCCGACGGGTTGGCGGTGGCCCTTCGCCGCCACTCCACGGACCCGTGGACGCTCCCCCGGTTGATCGCGGCGGGCGCGCTCACCCCGCTCGCCGCAGGCCTCCTCTCCTTCCTCATCGACGGCCGCTCCACGATCCTCATCGCGGGGGCGCGGGGAGCGGGGAAGTCCTCCCTCCTCGGGGCGCTCCTGTTCGAGTTCCCGCGGAGCCAGCGGATCCTCACGATCGAGGACACCCGCGAACTCCCGACCGCGTACCTCCAATCCTGCGGGTACAAGGTGCAATCCCTGTTCGTGCGCTCCAGCCTCGGCGGGACCGAGATGTCCGCGGACGAGGCGCTCCGCGTCTCCCTGCGGCTCGGGGAGAGCGCGCTCGTCCTCGGCGAGGTCCGGGGCCAGGAGGCCCGCACCCTGTACGAGGCGATGCGTGCGGGCACCGCGGGCAGCGCGGTTCTCGGGACGATTCACGGGAACTCGTCCCGCGCCGTGTACGAGCGGATCGTGCACGACATGGGCATCCCGCCGACCTCGTTCGGCGCCACGGACGTCGTCCTCGTCGCGGGACTCGTGCGGCCCGGCGGGGTGCAGCGGAGCCGCCGCCGCGTGCTCGAGGTCACGGAGGTCGCCAAGACCCGCGGACCCGGTGAGTTCGCTCCGCTGCTCGCGTACGACCCGTCCGGGGACGCCCTGCTCGAGGCTCCCGCGTACGGTGCGAGCGAACGGGTCCGCGCGATCGCGGAGTCGTGGTCCCTCCCGTTCGACGAGGCGATGGAGAACATCCGCGTGCGTGCCGCGATTCGCGAGGCGCTCGTGGAACAATCCTCGGATCGTCCCGACCTCCTGTCCGCGAGCTGGGTCGCGCGCGCGAACGCGGCGTACTGGACGCTCGTCGAGGAGGGGGCCTCGGGGGGCGACGTGCTCCCCCGTTGGCGGGACTGGTTCCGGGGGGCGCTGCGTGCCTGAACGGTTCGCGGCGTGGTGTCGATGGGCGGCGCGCCTCCTCGGGGCTCGGGCGCCGGCATCGACCGCGCGGGCGCCGCCGTTCGCCGACGTCGGGGTGGAGCCCCACGAGGTCCGCGCCCTCGGACGGCTCGTCGCGATCCTCCTCGCACTTCCCTCGATCGCGGGGATCGCCGCCGTGCTGCTCCTCGGCGGTCCACCCTTGGCGGCCCCGGCGTGCCTCGCCCTCCCGCTCTTGGGATACCTTGCCGTGCGCACGTACCCGGACGCCCTCGCGAAGCGGGCGCGCCTCGCCGCAATCGCGGAGACCCCGGAGGTCCTAAACTACCTCGCGATGAGCCTCCGCGTGCGCCCCTCTCTGGACCGGGCCGTCGCGTTCGCGGCGGAGTCTGGGGAGGGGCCGTTGGCGGCCCGCATGCGGCGTGTGCTCTGGGACGTCCATCTCCGGACGCGGACGCGGATCGAGGACGCGTTCATCGCGCTCGCGGACGCCTGCGGCTCGTGGAACGCGGACCTGAAGCGGGCCGGGTACGTGATCGCGCATGCGGTGCGGGAGGGCTCGCGGGACGGGATGCCGCGTGCGCTCGACCGGGCCCTCGCGATCGTGTACGACGGCGCCCGTCGCCGGCTCAAGGACTACGCGGCCTCCCTGCGCGGCCCCACAACGGCCCTCTTCGCCCTCGGCGTCCTCCTCCCGCTCATCGTGGGCTCGATGCTCCCCCTCCTGTCGCTTTCCGGATTCTCGCCGACGTCCCTGGAACCGGTCGAGCCGCCCTCGCCCGACCCCGTCCCGTGGCTGATCCTGCTCGACGGGATCTTCCCGCTCATCACGTTCCTCTTCGCGCACCACGCCTCCTCGAATCGCCCCGGGGCGGCCACGACGAGCCGCGGACGGACCGGCGCTCCCCGGACGTATGCGATCTTGGCGCCCGCTCCCCTGGCGGCGGTCGGGGCCCTCGCGTTCCCCGAGGTCGTCCCCCCGATGGCGGCGTTGGCCGCAGTCGTGTTCCTCGTCGCGATCGCGTCGTACACGGCCACGCGCAACGCCTGGAGGGACCGGCGGCACATCGAGGAGCTCGAGCAGGACTTCCCCGACGCGCTCTTCCAGCTCGGGAGCCGGCTCGGCGAGGGTCGCAGTTTCGAGGACGCGGTCGTCGCGGTCTCCGACGGCATCCGGGGAACCGCCGCGGGCGATCTCATGGGCCGCATGGCCCGCGCCCTGCGGTTGGGAGGCGGGAGCGTCGAGGGGGCGCTTCTGGGCCCCGGAGGGCTCCTCCGCGAGGTGGAGTCGCGATCGGTCCGGGCGACCGTGAAGATGGTCGCGGACATCGCCGCCAAGGACCCGGAGGCCGCCGGGCGCGCCGCGCTGGAGATGTCGACGCACCTCCGGGACCTCCAGGGCGTGGAACGGGATCTGCGCGCGGAGCTCCGGCCGAGCGTGGACGCGATGCGGGCCACGGCGACCGTGTTCGCCCCGATCGTCCTCGGGGTGACGGGCGCGCTGTATGGTTTGCTGGCAAGCGCGTTCGCGACCGTTGCGACGCTGCCGATGCCGCCGCCCGTGTTCCACGTCGCGCTCGGCGTGTATCTCGCGCTCGCGACCGCCGGCATCCTCCACTTCGTCACGCGGGTCGAGCACGGCGGCGATCCCGCCGCGTTCGGGGCCTCTCTCGCCCGGACGCTCCCGGTCGGCTTCGCCGTGTACGGGGCCACGCTCTTGGCCGCGGGGCTCGCCTTCTAGTTCGTCACGATCCAGTCGCCGCCGCCCGCGGCGCCGACGTACACCCAGTACCCCAGGCCCGCGTTCAGGTTCGTGGTCGCGATCGGGAGTCGCACGAGGTAGTACTGCGGCGCTCCGACGTATCCTTCGAGGTTCGTGACGCCGAGCCCGGCGAACGAGGCGGCCGCGTTCTGCGCGCTGAATCGTGCGAACCCGACGAAGTTCCAGCCGGGGATCAGGGTGATCGTCGTGCTCGTGGGGACCTTTCCCGCGACCGCGAACCAGCCGCCCGCCGCGAGCTCGACCCACAGGGCCATCCCCGTGCTGACGGTGGAAAGGTCGCCGGGTCGTCCGCTGTATGCGGCCCTCCACGGGTCCGCGGATCCCGCCACGAACGTCCGCGCGGTCCGCCAGGAGACCGTCTGGAGCGCGGTCGTGAGGCTCGAGCTGACGGGGATCACAGGGATCGAGACGATCTGCCATCCGCCGCCGAGCGAGCGCGTGAACTTCGCGGACTGCTCGGCGCTGTTTGCGGTGCCGCCGAGGTTCGCCGCGCGCACGTAGTAGAAGTAGTTCGCCGGGTCGCCGGTGCCGCCGCCCGAGTGGACGTACGAGAACTGGGTCGGCAGGATGTCGAGGGGGTTCAGCTTCGCATACCCCGCACCCGCCGGGTCGTACACGGTCCCGAAGTACACGTCGAACCGGTCGATCGCCGGGCCGCCATAGGCCCACGTGATCCGGACGTCCGCGAACCCGACGCCGGTCAGCTCCGCCTGGACGTCCGTCGGCGGGTCCGGCGGCGGGACCACGCTGCCAACGATCACGAGGAAAGACCGGTTCGCGCCATCCCGGTTCGCGAAGTCGCCCCAGTTCCGCGTGGGCACCGCGTCGTCGAGACCGTGCACCCAGATCCGCAGCGTCGAGCCCGCGGTCCACGCGGCCGGCGCCGGGCCGGACCATTGCACGTCCTCCACCGGGGTATTGAACCCGGTCGTCGCATTCATCCCCCAGCCCGTGCCGTACTGGATCGCCGTGGGCTCCGTCGCCTGGACGAAGAACTCGGCGCCGAAGATGTCGCTTCCTCCTCGGTTCGTGTCATCGATCGTCGCGTTGAACGTGACCGTCGCGCTCTCCCGCACGGGGTTCGGGAACAGGCGCAGGCTGCCGCTGCGCACGAGCGGGCCCTGGACGTCCCCGCCCGGTCGGCTGATGCAGAACGTCCCGTCGGATGCGTCCTGTGCCTTGAACACCGGGGGTGGAATCCCGGTGTCGTACACGACGATGCGGATCATGTACGAGCACCCGTTCGGCCAGTTCGCCACGTTGCTGATGTCGAGCGTCGCCGTTACGTCCGTTCCCAGGACCGTGGCCTCGAGCGTCCAGGAGGCGCCGGCGTCCCGGCTGTACCAGATCTCCTGGGACCCCAGGGGCTGCGACCTCTGCCAATCGACCTGCAGGGAGTTCGTGACGATCGTCTCGCCGCCATTCGGGTTCGTGACCTGCACGATCGGCGGGCTACGACCGATGAGCCAGACGATCGTCTTATTCAGGATGTCCGTGCGCTGCGCGTTGCCGGGCACCCCGGGGATGAAGTTGATTCCCGTGAACTCGAAGAGGTACGAGGCGACGCGGGCCCGGGTCCCACACCAGACGCATCCTGGCGTGCCCGTCCCGTTGTTCAGGCTGGACTCCCACTTGAGGCCGTCGTCCATCACGGGGTCGCCCGTGTTCGTCAGCCAGACCGTCGAGGTCAGTCCGCCCGCCGCGAAGGACGTTCCCTCGTCCCCGGCGCCACCGGACCGGTGGGCGACGTAGCCGACGCCGGCGACGTACGCTCCGCTGATCGGATCGAGCGCGACGCCACGCTCCTGCGTCCACGTCGCGGGATCCTGCAGGTAGTTCATCTTCATGATCGACTGCACGAACGAGCACCGCGCGGTCGTGCGATATGCGGACGCGGCGTCGCACGCGGCCCACGCGTAGTCGTGACCGGAGAACATGATGCGCCCGCCCGTGTTCACGTAGGACCGAAGGATCGGGGCCTGCGTGTCCGTCATGGGGGGATACTGCTCGAGCCCGGCCTGCCAGAGGACCGCCTTGTACGTCTGGAGCGAGGCGAGGTCCGGCTCTCCTTGGGTCGCGACCTCCCATTCGTTCCAAGACCACGAGGCAGCCGCGAGCGCGTTGCGGTACATCCCGACCCGCTCCGTGGTCAGGGCATCCGAGGCACTCGCCACGAGGAGGATTTCCGCCTGCTCCGTCGTGCGGAACCGGTAGTGCCGGCCGCCGTCGTCGTCCCTCGTCGTTCGTCCGACGCGCGTGGAGGCCACGTCGTAGTAGTAGAGGGTGTCCCCCGTGAGCCCGGTCAGGGTCACCGCATGGCTTACCGTGAGGGCGTTGTCCGTCACGACGGTCGGGACGGAAGGCGTCGTCCCGTAGTACACGACGCTGTTCGCGGGCCTGTCCGTGTCCCACCGGATCGTGGCCGCGGCGTTCGTGAGGCCGGTGACGCGCACATTCGAGATCGCCGGAGGGTCGCACTCCACCCGCGCGCTCGCCGTCGATTGGTGCGGCGGGCTCTGGTCGTCGTACGTGACGGTGATCGTGTCCCCGCAGCTCACCTGGAGGCGCCCGTCGCCCGGCGTGGGGACCCCGTAGTCCGTCGGGAAGGGCGGGGAAGTCCGCCAGATGTTCGCTCCACCGACCACTTCGGGAAGGTTCACGATCTCGCCGCCCGGCTCCGTATTGCTCGTGACCTGCACGGGGATGTCCAGCGGACTCGGACCATCTGAGTCCGTGACCTTGATCGTCATCGAGTCCGCCTCGTTGTAGATCGTCCGGTCCAGCTCGACGACGCCCCAGGTCCGGTCCACGTCCGAGAGCACGACGAGGCCGAAGGGCTGCGGTCCCATCGGCACGTTCGCGCCGATGACCCGGATCCGCCACGTGCCCGTCGCGGGCACGTTTCGCAAAACGCCCTCGATCGTGTTCAGGGTGTCGAAACTCCCGCCGGTGACGGTCTGCCCGGCGCCGCACGAGCTGCGGACGTTCCCCCGGTACACGTTGTTCCCGGGGTCGGTGACCTGCAGGTCGAGGTTGTTGACGAGCGCGGGACTCGCACCGGGCGACGCGGGTGCGTCCGACCATGCGAGCATCGCACGGAACCGCGCGCCCGTTCCCCCCACGCGAATCACGTACTCGAGCGTGTCCCCCGTGTGGATTCCGGCCGTGTGGTCCACGACGAAGAGCTTCCGCGTGTCGCCGGCGAAGTACAGCGCCTCGTCGAGATTCACGCGGCCCCACCCCTGCGCGATGTTCGGGAAGAACGCGTCCGCCGCGGGGCACGAGCCGGCCCCCGTCATCTGCATGCTGCTCGCCGCCAGCATCGCCTTGAGCAGCGCCCCACTCGGAGGGAACGCGACGCCTCCGGTCTGGCCACGGGGGTACCAGCCCTGGATGAAGTACTGCCGGGCGAGCGCCGCGAGGCCCGCGGCGAGCGGGCTCGCGAAGCTCGTGCCACCGAATCCGGTGTCCCCGCTGTTCAGCGTGGTGAGGTCGCCGTCCGAGTTGGACGTGCCACCCGGGGCCACGGTCGAGAAGAACGTCGAGACGTCGGGCTTCCGCCGACCATCGGTCGTCGGGCCGCGGGACACACCGCCCACGGCCTCGCGGTTGTTCCACGCGGAGGCCGCACCCACGCTCACGACACTCTTCGACGTGGCCGGGCTGCCGACGGTCGGATTCGGCGGGTTGTTCCCCTGAGAGAAGAAGACGAGGGCCTGCGGGTTGTTCCACATGAACCGGTCCACCATGCTCGCCTCCAGAGTGTACGCGGAGTTCGCGGCCCCCCAGGAGTTCGAGAAAATCCGCGCGGACGCCGGCGCCGCGTACGCAGCCGCGTACATGGTGCCGTAGTCGTCCGGGATGTAGGAGAGGAGGGTGTTGCACGACGCGTCGACGGTCCCGATGTCCATCATCACGAGCTTGGCGTTCGGAGCCATCCCGTCGTTCAGGCTGTCCGGGGTGATCACGGTCCCCTCGCTCCCGGCCGCGGCGCTGGAGGTCGCCGTGCCGTGACCGAATCCGCAAAAGCCCCCTTCGTCCTTCGTGGCTTCGGGGTCCGACCACGGGTCCACGCCCAGATACTGGCTCATCGTGAGGTACCGGATGACCTTCCGCCGGGCCGGGTTCGTGACGTTGTAAATCGAGGTGGCGCCGGAGCCCAATGTCACTTGCGCCTGCGCGTGGCGGAACGCCGCATGGTCATAGTCCAGCCCCGAGTCCGCAATCCCGATCGTCTGGAACTCTCCGCGGATCCCCATGTCCCAGATCCGGCGAACGCCGGGAACGTCCACGGTCGCGTTCGTCTGGAGGACGAACTGTTCCTGCTGGTTGTGCAGCTGCATCTCGAGCTGGGGCTCGATGTACACGACGTCGTTCAGCCGAGCGAGCGGGACGAGGGACCTCGCGTCCACGCGCGCGCGGACTAGGCCGAAGGTCGAATAGTCGCCCCACGACAGCACGCCGGGGCCGTCGCCCCACCGACCGATGCTCCGGTAGCCCATCTTGTTCAGCGCGACGACGACGGGCGCCACCGGCTGCCCCTCAAAGGTGATGATCTTGATCGTCACGTCTCCGTCCGCCGCCAGGAGGTCCGGCGAGATCCGGAACGCCGGGTGATAGGCACCCGTCCACTGGACTTCGTGAACCGCCGCGATCCCGGCGGTCTGCTCGCGCGTCGCGCGGACGACGAATGCGTTGTTCGGCACGAACGAGACGACCTCGGCGCCCGTCGCCTGGAGCTCCCACACCCACTCCTGCTTCACGGGACCGCGGAACTGCACGATCTGGTACGCGTGCCCTTCCAGGAACCGCGCCGCCGCTAGCATCGGCGGCACACGGACCGGCTCCCGCGTGTCGAACGTGTATCCGTTGACGTGCAGCGAGAACATGTCCTCCGGGACCACGGTCATCCCCTGGTCCTCGAGGCGCGCGACCGCGTCCTGTGTCGCGCGGGCGAGCACGAAACTGTCGTACCGCTCGACCACCTCAACCCCGTCCCCGAACGACGCGGCGTCCGCATCCGTCACGTGCACGCGGACGTACGACGTCGGTCCCTGCGGCACGACGGCAGGCGCGGTCTGCGCCGGCTCACCGGCCGGGACAATCGGGACGAGGAAGAGCACGGCGAGCGCAAGCGTCATCCAACCACGGTGCAAGGCGATCACGGGAGCTCCTCCAGTTTCCGGGGGACCATCTAACCTCCCCGGTTCGGGGCCAGATGCGGCAGAGGGTATAAAGAATTGCCCCAGGAGGTCAATCACCGAGGACCCGTGTAACCTGGAACAGGCCGTTCTGGTAGATCAGGGTGTAGAAGTTCGGGCTGTGGGCGGTCGCGCGGAGTTTCACGCAACGGATCCGGCGCTGGATGTTCGCGTCGTCCACGGCCTGCATCTTCACGGCGAGGATTCCGTCCGCGAGGAACTCCTCCCCGTGGCGCCCGTACGGGTCCGACGGCGTGCTCATCTCTTGGATCATGAACACGGTCGCCTCGAGGTCGCGGATCCACTCGAACAAGCGGAATAGGTCCTCCCGCGGACTCTCGAACCGCGCCATCGTCTCGAGCACGGGCAGGGAGTCGATGACGAGGAGGTCGAACCCGAGGGTGCGCTTCAGGTTCGTCGCGTACATCCGGAACAGCTCGTACCACGTCTGCTTCTCCCCCTCGAGGTGCTTCCGGATCATCCCGAGGTCGACGATGCTCACCTTGCTCTCGACGTCCTTTGGGTCGAGCCCCATCTGGCGCAGGTGGTACGCGAGCCCTTCGCGACCTTGCTCCAATGTCATGTACACGGCCTGGTGCCCCTCTCGCATCGCGTTGTGGTACAGTAGGTTGAACGCGAGCGTGGACTTCATCGTGCCGGGCTCACCGCACAGGAGGACGATGGAGCGCTCCGGTACGCCGCCCGAGAGTTTCTCGTCGAATCCCTGGATGAAGGTGCGGATGCGGTCTCCGCTTGCCATGGCTCGTCGCGTCCCATCCGGGAGGTCCGAATATAAGCGTGCCGACCCTGTTATCAGGCGGACGCCCGCTTCGCTCACCTGTGAGAGAAAAAGAAAGGGGGAGTGATTGGGATGGCTGCATCGCGCCGCACGGCCGTCCTGCCATAAGAGACTTCTCGAACCCGCTCTGTTAGCACACTTTCATGTGGAAACGTTCAAATGTTATCAGCTCTGTTACCAGTTGCCGGGGGTGGGGCGTGCGTTCGTTCCGGAGAGGAACCTGAAGGATCTCGTCGTGTCCTACATCAAGAAGGAGGAACGGTCGATCAGCGCCTTGACGACGCAGCTCAAGAAGGACGGATACAAGTTCCACCGCCTGTTCGTGACCGGCTACCTGAAGGCCCTGGCGGACTCGGGCCTGCTCAAGGAGAAGCAGATTCCTCCCGCGAAGGTCTACACATCGAGCGTGCACCGCGAGCGGAACCTGTACGAGGCGGTCGGAGAGAAGTGCCGGCAGCTGGACACGGACGAGCGCGCCCAGGCGCGCCTCGCCGTGGCGGTATTCCACAAGCTGTTCCGCCGTCCCGTCTTCTTCCGCGAGCTTCGCGAAGCCGGATACGAAATCACCCCCGAGGCGGTTCTCGCGACGAAGGAGGAGAAGGAGGAAGCGCTCCGCGCCTTTCGGAAGATGGGAATCCAGATCCCCACGAACGAGCCCGCGTACTACGTGGAGGATCGGAAGAGCGAAGTGCGGGACGCGATCATCGCGGAACTCCTGACGGAGAAGTACGCCCTGAGGGACCTCGTCCTCGGGGCGAAGCAGACCCAGCTCTCGGTGCCTCTTGGGTGAGGGTGCTAGGCCGCCAGGATTGACGCCCAGCTCCGACGACAGCGACCCGAAGTCCGCCTCGGCCCCGCGTCCCCGCGAGCGTTGGCCGTCCGCGGTTTGGGCTGCTCACTTCCGTGCCTGACCCGTTCCCCGCGATTAGGGTACGGACCCCGACCCTCCGGCCGGGTCCCGTGCCGCCTCCAGCCCCGCAGGACAAGGCCTCACCGTTGGTCTCCGGACTGCCGCCGGACTGTTGGCGCCGCTCTCGGCGTCGGCTCCCGTAAGGACGATTTCGGGATTGTAGAGGGTCGCCCCGGCCCTCCGCCCGAGCCTAGCGGCGTCGAATCCGTGGCGCGCTATTTAAGGGTTGGCGGCTCGCCCACGGAGGAATCGACGCCCTCGACGCCGTGCCACAGGGAACGCGATCGTCGCAATCGCCGCAGCGACTGGGAGCGGGAACTCCGGAAGGATGATGTGTCCCCACGTGTCGGGGGCGGAGTCGTCCACGAAAAGACTCCCCCACCAGTAGAGGCCGAACGAGTCATCCCAGATCATGATCGCAAAGCCCGCGATGGCGTCCCGGGCCGGGTTGATGGAGCCCCATACATCGGACCACCGGATTCGGAACTCGTAGTTCTGCGTGCCGTTGTTGAAATTCCCCGCTGCGATGTCGAACGGGTCGCACACCCCCGTGCAATCGACCCATCCCGTGCCATTGCCCATCAACCAGCCGATGTTCGTGTCGTTCGTGAAGACGTAGAAGAGCCGGTCGTCGGGCTGGGGCCTGGGTCCTCCGTCGTGTTTCGTGTCGAACATGATCTCCGCGGCGTCGAAGAAGTCCGGCGTGGTGTCCGATGTGACGATGATGCAGATGTAGAGGAACCGGTTCACAATCCGAGTGCCGACCGCGAAGTAGAGGTCGAGGGTCCCCCCGAGCGCGCCGCCCGCGTACTCTCCGGGGAAGGTAGGGCACAGCCCGTCGACGACCGGCGTGTTGATCAGGGGCGGCGCGCGGATTTCGTCCCATAGGAACCCGTGGGTCGGACCTGCCTCCGGATCATGGCCACGCGTTCCCCGCAGGCCGAGGACGCCGGAAAGATCCCCCTGACGCGACCAGTCGGAGGCGGCGAACGCGACGCGGGGGTTGTTCATGGTCCCGAGGAAGGAAAGCGCGGCGGACGCCTCCAGCTGGTTGCCGACGAACGCAACGTCGAGCGCGGTCGCCTGGGGAAGCCATCCCCACGAGGCCGGGTTCCACGCGCTCGATTCCGCGAAGGTGATCCGACCGAGGCGGCCTCGCACCTCGATCATGCGGTCCGCGACGATTCCCCCGATGGGTTGGCCGGTCGTGTCCGCATCGTCCGTGTCGATGTAGATCTGCAGCACGTCCTCACCGGCCACCCGGCGTGCGGGCACGACGCTGCCGTTCACTGCCGGGCTTTGGACGGCGGACTCCCGTTGTCGACGTTCCGGGAGGAATGCCCCCGACAGGATCCGCCCCTCCGTTCGGAGGTAGAAGAACGCATCTCCGTCGATCTCGGTCGCCGAGTCGAGGATGTCCACGCTCTGGGGCACGGCATCGTCCCCATCGGCCGTCGCCCCGGTCCAGTCGGCGAACAGGCCGTCAACGGCCATGGCGGTGGGCGGGGAACCGACGTAGGCGCGGCCCCCGTCCCCGGTCATCGTCGGGCGCACGAATCCGCCGGCGGTCGTAGCCACCAGGGAGGCGGTGCGGACCGTGAGGAGGGATCCGAGAGGGAGGCTCCCGGGGTCCACGCGGATCGTCTCCACTCGATCCGTATTGGCGGGGATCGTGAAGGGGAGGGAAGGCGTGATGGCGGTCCCCCCGCCGGTCTGCGACAGCGTGAGATTCACCACGGTCACGTCCCTCCCGAGCGCCCGGAACCGAAGCTCGAGAACGGGAGTGGGCCCGACGACGCTCGCGGCAAGGGGCCGCTCCTCGACGAGGAGGGCTCCGACCGATCGGCCCACGATCGCGCCGACATCCAGCGCGTCCCCCGCACCTGCGGCGACGAGGAACTTCAGGTCCAGCCCGGGGTCCAGGTCCACGTGCGCGTTCGTCAATTCGAGTTCGAATTCCGCTCCGACCGCCGAGGCCGGGACCGTGCCGCGGGTCTGGAAGGCCGTCGCATTGTCCGGATTCCCGCCGGTCCACGCGCGGAGGGCCGTTCCCGCAAGCCCGTCTTCCCATCCGTAGAGCTCGACGAGGAAGCTCGCGTCGAGATGCGGGGCAGCGTATCCGGGGGCGGCGGGAATGCCTTGGTCCACGAGGAGGTACACGCTCGAGGGCGTGGGCCCAGGGAACAGGGGGCCCCGCATGCGGCCGTACACGAAGAGCCGATCCAGCATCGGGTGGACAGCATACGCGACGAGGTCTGCGTTCGCAGGATTCGTGTCCACGGGGTCGGCATACTGGTCCACGGACCGCCACTCCGAGAAGTCCCCGTCGATCTCGAAGGGAGAGGGCTCGGGAACCGGAGTCCCGAGGAAGGCGCCGAGCAGGACCACCGCCGCCAAGGAGGCGGCGAGGAGGGCCGCGGAGCGCCGGAGGTCCCGGTGGCCCACGAGGCCGAACGGGTTCCGACGGAGCGGGAGGCCGTTCACGTACCCGGTCCCGTTGATCCGCCCGGTCTGGCCGTTCACGAGCCCGTTCACCCGACCTCCGTTCACTCGGCCTAGGGTCCGTTCCCGATTGATGGTTCGCGGGCGTTCCCCGGAGTCGGCCCGCGATGCGAGCCCCCGAGAGATCCGGCCCACGGCGGAATGCGGGGGCACCGAGGGAGAACGCACGGTCAGCCCTCCGCCGCTGGTCCCGATTTTGCAATGCCTCCCCGAAGGCTGAGTCCGATGGCCCCAAGCCCGATCATGAGAAGGATGACGCCGAGGAGGGAGAACCCGGCGTTCAGGGATCCGAACGCCCCGAAGTTCTCCCCAAACCAGGGCACGCGGAATACGTCGTGGAGCAGGGAGCCCAGGATGAATCCGGCCCCGCCGATCGCTTGGAGGGCCGTCCCCGTGTACAGGAGCCAACGGTCGCGGCGAAGGCGGGAGGCCGAGTGCGCGGGCGCTGACTCAACGACCGTTGCCTCCGCGGCCGGCGCCGCGTTCTCAGCCCCCTCCGCGACGGGGCCCGGGGGCGGTTTCGCCTCGCTTTCGAATTCGAGCTCGAAGATCCGGTCGTCGTCCGGAGATAGGAATTCCGGGGGCTCAACGGCGGGCGGGGCGATCTCCAGCCGGATCGGCTGGGTCTCGGCAACTTCGGGCGGAAACGGAGGGAGTTCCGGCGCAGATACGGGCGGAGGCTCCGGAATCTCCTCGGGAGGGGCGGGGACCTCCTCCGGCGGCGGGGGCGGGGCCCTCGTCTGGGCGATCGCCTCCTCGAGCTTCTTGGCATTGGGCGGTGAAATCCCAGGGACGAGGTCGATGTCCGCCGGTTTGGCGGTGCGGAACGTCGCCAAGGTCCCGAAGATGGATCCGACGGTCTCGGCGACCGGCCGCGGGAGATCCCGCGAAAGGAGGAACAGGATCAACTCCCGCTTCCCGATCGCCCGCGCGGAATCCGACTCGGCGGCTTCCGCAGAGGCGGCCTCCCGGAGCTCGAGGTACCGTTCCAGGCGCGCGACGAGCGCGTCCTTGCTCCCGGACTTCCGGAGCCCCTGTGCGGCGCACAGCCGTTCGAGCTCCACTTTCTTCGCGGAGTGGATGATCACCCGATCCGCCGGCTCGATGGGCGGAGGCTCCCGGGTCCTCCTCGACTTGGGAAGGAGCCGGGGGAGGATCTCGACGTAGATCCCGCACGACGCGCAGAACCCCTCGGGCAGGTTCGCCTCGAACTCCAGCGGGCCACCGCAGTTCGGACATGCGCCCGGGGGCATCCCCGCCTTGTTCGGGGCCGAACGAGCAGCGGTACGGCCACCCATGGAATCATGGACGCTCGGATTGAGCGTACTTAAGTGCGTCGCGGTGGATGTCGGTCATGATAACGTGGGTGGACGCGCCGGGACGGACGGGGAGGGCATTCCCATGGACGGGAACGTTCAAGACCGCGGGCGGCATAGCCGAGCGGGAGAGGGCCGGACCCTTCGCGTCGTTCTCTCGGTGATTGCCTGAGCGACAAGGACCGGGACCAGTGGATTGTGAAGTGCCCGAAGTGCGGGCGCGTCGGGCAGTCGTGCGAGCACGTCTCGAAGGAGGACATGGAGCGCGTCGTGCGTCTCCTCAAGGCGGGCGTCGAGGTCTACGAGAGCGAGGAGGATCTCGAGGAGGAAGAGGGTCCGGCGCACGAGCGGGGGTCTCTCTATCACGTCGTGGACCCGCGATTCTCGCTCGGGGACGTCATCCTGTCCCAGGGGACGCGGCGGGCGATCGAGGACGCGATTCTCGAAATCCGAAACAAGCACCTCCTGTTCCATCGGTGGGGCCTGGAGAAGGTCGTCCGCAAGAAGAAGGGGCTGAGCCTCCTGTTCGCGGGCCCGCCCGGCACCGGGAAGACGATGACCGCGGAGGCGATCGCGAGGGAGATGAAGCGCGCCCTGTACATCGTGAACTACGCGCAGCTCGAGAACATGTGGGTCGGGGAGACCGAGAAGAACATCGAGGCGGTGTTCAAGGCCGCGGGCGAGAAGGACGCGGTCCTCTTCTTCGACGAGGCGGACGCCGTGTTCCATCGTCGCGGGCTCTCGACGCCGCCGTGGACGAACCGCGACGTGAACGTGCTGCTGCGCCACCTCGAGGACCATCCCGGGGTCACGATCCTTGCGACGAACATGGCGCGCGCGCTGGACCGCGCCCTCGACCGGAGGATCGACATCGCGGTCGAGTTCGACATGCCGGACGCGGACATGCGGAAGGCGATCTTCGAGAAGACGGTGCCGAAGGAGGCGCCGCTCCACAAGGACGTGGACTTCGGGCTCATCGCCCACCGGTATGCCCTCTCGGGGGGTTCGATCCTGAACGTCGTTCGCCAGTCGATGCGGAACGCGCTCCGTCGCGGCAAGCGCCACCGGATCACGATGGACGACTTCGAGCGCGCCGCGCGCTCGGAGATGCAGAAGTCCGAGATCCGGCGGAGGGACCACATCGGGGAGTGGAAGGTGGACACCCGCCAGAAGCTCGGCGGCTACGGATGACCGCGTGCGTCCGCTAGCCGCGAACCGTCACCGTGTACTCGTGGATGACGGGATTCGCGAGGAGCTTTCGGCACATCTCCTCGACGTCGGCCCTCGCCCCGGCCTCATCCTCCCGGTCGATCCGGATCAGGAACCGCTTCGCCGCGTGCACCGCGGAGACTTTCGAGAATCCCAGGAGGCGCAGGGCCTTCAGGGTCGCGTCCCCCTCGGGGTCCGCGACGCCCCGTTTCAGCGTGATCTCCACGAGGAGGTCGACCACGGCGGCGACGCAACGGAGCAGCCCTAATGAACGTTCCGGGCGGCGAGACGAGAGGGCAACGGTTTTAATGGAGGGTCTCCATCGGACGGTCCTTGGCGGAGACGACCCTCCTCTCGCTGCGTCCGACGCGGCTGGTCTACCTGAGCCGCTACCTGACGTGGATCGTCACGTGGGTGGTCGGCGCGATCGTGATCCTCGGGCCGTGGCGGCTCCTCCCGGACGCGTGGCAGGTCCCCGGGCTGAACATCCGGGTGCAGACGCTCCTCGGATACATCATCGCGTTCGTCGGGCTCCTCGCCCTGTTGTCCGCCGAGATCAAGCGGATCGCGACCCGCTTCGTCGTCACCACGGACCGGGTCACGCGGAGCGACGGCGTGTTCCGACGCAAGACGATCCAGATGCCCTTCTCGAAGGTGGAGCGCATCGAGCTCGACCAGGGCATCCTCCAGCGGATGCTCCGGATCGGGGACATCGTGGTCGACACGGGCGAGGACACCGTGGTGCTCGAGTCGCTCCGCCACGTGCGTCTGGTCCACGACGAGCTCACGAAGCACCTCGCCGCGGCAGGCCGCCGGATCTAGGCCCTCAGCCGGGCCGCCCACGGGATGTGCAATCGGGGCTCCTCGGGCCGCCCGGCGTGGACGCGGTTCCCACCGTTCGGCTCCACGCGGACCCAGTACCCCGCGATCGTCATGTCGTACCCGAGGTTCGGCTTGATCGCGATCGTCGCACCGATCTTCCGCGGGTACCGACGGAACGACCAGGCGACATGGTGTCGTCGCGCGTAGTCTCGCTGCCGGATCGCGACGACGATCTCGAGCCACTCCTCGAGGGGCTCCCCTCCGCGGACGAGGTGGTTCAGCTCGTCCTCGATGTAGTCCACGTCCATCCGCGAGAGCGCCGCCTCCCCGTCCGTCCCCGTGTGGCTGTGGAACCCGCCCATCAGGTCGAGCCCCACGTACAGGCCGCTCACGGTCCGGCGG
>DATEUK010000084.1:0-4296 GCA_035283165.1 Thermoplasmata archaeon | reverse complement strand
AGTCGACTACAAGCCGAAGCCGATCGACCCCGATTTCCTGAACAAGTCGGACGAGTACCCGGTCACGGGGGAGCACATCGGGCACAAGGTCCTCGCAGAGGGAAAGGAGCGGATCGACAACGAGGGGAAGCCCTACCCCACGAGGAAGGGCATCCATGGGACCCACGTGGCGGTGGACTGGGAGGGGTGCGTCGCGGACGGCGCGTGCATGGACGTGTGCCCCGTCGATGTCTTCGAGTGGCAGTTCAACCCCGGGGCGAAGGGGACCGGCCAGCACAAGCCGATCAACGTGGGAACTCCGGAGTACGACGAGTACCGCACGGACAAGTGCGACCCGATTCGCGAGTCGGACTGTATCGACTGCATGGCGTGCGAGACCGCGTGCCCGACGCTCGCGATCAAGATCACGCCGGGCGCGTAAGGCCCGGCGCCGTTTCCGACTGGCGGCGATCCACGCCAGGACGTCGTGGGGGCCGCGAGGTGCCGACCCAGCGCCCTGCGGGATAAGGGGCGATGACTCCGTTCATATGCACGCGCCCTGCTGGCAGGGGGGGCTACCGCCGGTTCACGGGAACGTACGCTGCTTCCACGGGTCCTATATAGGCCTCGAGCGGCCGCATGATCCGGTTCGCGTCCCAGTACTCGATTACGTGCGCGGCCCAGCCGGCCACCCGGGACACTGCGAAGATCGGGGTGAACAGGTCCGACGGAATCCCCATTAGGTGGTACGTGAGCCCGGAGTAGAAGTCCACGTTCGGGTACACGCGTTTCTCCTCAAGTTCCCGGAGCATCACGTCCTGGACGGCCGTGGCGGTGTCGAACAGGGTCGTATCCCCCTGCCGGAGGCACAGCTGCCGCGCGTAGTCCCTCAGGATCAGCGCCCTCGGGTCGAAGTTCTTGTACACCCGGTGCCCGAACCCTGGGAGCTTCTCCTTCCGCCCGAGCGCCTTCTCCACGTACGCCTCGGCGTTCGCAGGGCTCCCAATCTTGAGGAGCATCCGCAGCGCGTGTTCGTTCGCGCCCCCGTGCAGCGGCCCCTTCAGCGTGGCGATCCCTGCCCCGCTCGCGGCGTACAGGTCCGCCAGGGTGGACGCTGCCACCGTCGACGCGAACGTCGACGCGTTCGTGCTGTGGTCCGCGTGCAGGACCAGGGACACGTCCATGATCTTCGTCTCGAGAGGCTCCGGTGCTTTTCCCGTAAGCATCCGGAGGAAGTCCTCCGCGTGCCCGAGCCCTGGGTCCGGCGGGATGGGCCGTTTCCCCTCCCGAATCCGGTGGAACGCCGCCACGATCGTGGCGAACTTGGCGGTGAGTCGGAGGGCCTTCCGGAAGTTCGAATCGCGGGAGTTGTCCGTGAGCTCCGGGTCGAAGCCCGCGAGGGCGGACACCGCCGTTCGGAGGGCGTCCATCGGGGCGGTCGTCTTCGGAAGCAGCTTGAGGTACGTGTAGATCTCCTTCGGGATCTTCCGCTCCTCCGCGATTCCCCGCCGGATCGCCTCGAGTTCCTCCGACTTCGGGAGGCGGAGATGCCACAGCAGGAAGGATGTCTCCTCGAAGCTCGAGTGCTCTGCGAGGTCCCGGATGTCGTATCCCACGTACAGGAGCCGCCCCTTCTCCCCGTCGACGAGGCAGATCCGGCTCTCCTTCACATACACGTCGTCGAGGCCCTTCTGCACGGCCGGACGGTCCGTTGTCCCCATGGTTATCCCGTCGAAATGGCAGGTAGTGAAGGGGGATGCACGGGGTTGGCCCTCAAATATGTTCCGTGCTGATTATGAGGGTCTACAAGCCGGGCGGGAGGAACCGGTCCGCAATCAGGGCGAGGAGCACGACCATCAGGTACGGCCCGGAGGCCCGGTAGCCGGCGAGGGCGTTCCGACCCGTGGGGGACCGCAGGAATCGGAGGGCCACGTACAGGAGGGCAGTGCCGGCGGCGACCGTCACCGCGAGGTACGCAAGGCCGGCGATGTTCAGGACCCAGAACGAGAGGGCGAACGGGGGCACGAGGGCCGTCGAGGCGACGATCCACCTCGCGCCGGTCCGCTCATCCGTGACCGCGGGCAGCATCGGCAGCTTCGCCCGCACGTAGTCGTCCTTGCGCAGGAACGCGAGCGCCCAGAAGTGGCCGGGGGTCCAGAGGAAGACGAGGAGGGCGATCAGGGCCGGACCGACGGAGACGGCATTCGTCGCGGCAGCGCTCCCCGCCAACGCAGGGCAGGAGCCTGCGAAGCCGCCGATTACCACGTTCCACACGTTTCGCCGCTTGAGCCCGATCGTGTAGACGAAGACGTACACCACGAAGCCGAGGAAGACGAACAGGGCGGTCAGGACGTTCAGGAGGAGGGCGAGCGCGAGCGCCCCCAAGAGCAGCCCCGAGCCTAGCACGAGCGCGTGGATGGGCGGCACGCGGCCGGACGGGAGCGGCCGCCCCCGGGTCCGTGCCATCAGCCCGTCGAGATCCCGGTCGACGTAGTGGTTCACCGCGCTCGCGCCGCTCGACGCGAGGAGCCCCGATGCAAGAAGGACTGCGAAGGGCACGGGTTGCACCTCGGCCCCATTCGCGATCAGGTATCCAGCCGCCGCTACGAGGAGGAGGAGCGCGCCGATGCGGAGCTTGAGGAGGGAGGCGTAATCCCGGAGGGCCGCGCGCACGGGTGCTCATTCGGTCGTGCGTACATACGCTTTGCGCATGCCACGTGTGAGGCGGAACTTCGTCGCCCTCCCCCAGAACATTTAAGCGTCCGCCCCGTTTGCGCGCACTCGAACCGGTGGACCGATTGGAAGCCCATGCACGCGAGCACGCCGCTGGCGGGGCGCACGAGGGGCACCACGGAAGCATCTGGCCGTTCGTGATTGCGCTCGCGGGCGCGTTCGGGTTCGGCGGCTTGGCGGTCCAGTTCTGGCCGTCCGTCCTCGCGGGCGTCGTCCTCCTGGCGGTGGGCCTCGGGGGCTGGCTGAGGCAGGATTCCCGAGGCGTGTCTTTCGCCCTCACGGGGGTTTTCCACGAACACCCGTTCGGGCGCGAGATCACCCCGCGTAAGCTCGGGATCTGGATCTTCATCGTCTCCGAGATCTTCTTCTTCACGGGCCTGATCTCGGCCGGGCTCGCCCTCCGGACGAATGCAAACTTCTGGCCGGACCCTGCCTCGCCGGACTTTCCCCTGAACATCCCGCTCACGGCAGTGAACACGTTCATCTTGATCGCGAGCAGCTTCACGATGGCGGAGGCGGTCCACGGGGCGATCCACGACAAGCCGGCGCGCATGAGGGCGTTCCTCGCCGCCACGCTCGTCTTGGGGGCGACCTTCGTTGCGATTCAGGTCTACGAGTACGCCCGCCTCTTCGAGGAGGCTCTCACGCCGTGGCCGAACCTGATTAGGCCCGAGCTCGGGACGTTCGGCACCGCGTTCTACACGCAGACGGGGTTCCACGGCGCCCACGTGACGGGCGGCGTCCTCGGCCTCCTGTTCCTCAATGTGAAGGCGTGGCGGGGTCGGCCGTGGCCGACGAGGGCGGAGACGGTCGAGATCGTGGGCCTGTACTGGCACCTCGTCGATGTCGTGTGGATCTTCCTGTTCCCTCTCATGTATCTGATTGGGCGGTGAGATGGCGACCTCAACGGCGAAGGACGAAATCCGCGTTGCGCAGGAGCTGAAGCGACCGTACGTCCTCGTCCTCGTGCTGCTCGCGGTCATCACCCTCATCGAGGTCCAGGTCCCGAATCTGCCCGCGTGGATCGGCGTCGCGGAGTCCATCGTCATCCTCCTCCTCGTTGTCTCTTCCGTGGCGAAGGCGGTCATGGTCGCCTTGTACTACATGCACCTGCGCTACGAGCCCCGGGTCCTGAAGTTCCTCCCCGTCGCCCCCCTCGTGTTCGTCGTTCTCCTAGCCGTCGTCGTGGTCCTGCACTGAGGTAACCCATGCACGAACTTCCTGCCGGATTCGCAAATGCGCGCGAGACGCGAGCGGGAGGCGGGTCCTAATGGCGTACCCCACCACCGTGAAGGTGACGGGGGAGGCCGCACACGAAGCGCCCACGTGGCGCGGATTCCTCCTGAAGTGGTTGACGACGACGAACCACAAGGAGATCGGGATCCTGTACATCACGTTCTCGTTCTTCTTCTTCGTCCTCGGCGGCATCCTTGCGATGTTCATTCGGGCGGAGCTCGCGCTCCCCGGGCCGACGATCCTGGACGAGGGTCGGTTCGCACAGTTCTTTTCGACTCACGGCACGACGATGATCTTCCTGTTCATCATCCCTGTCTTCGTCGGGTTCGGGAACTACTTCGTGCCCCT
>DATEUK010000083.1:0-10067 GCA_035283165.1 Thermoplasmata archaeon | reverse complement strand
GTGGACGCGCAGTGGAAGGCGCTTCCCCTGGAGAACACGGAGGACGTCCGCGCGCTCACGTACACGCAGCCGACTCTCGTCACGGGAGTTCCGAAGAAGGTCCCCGACCTCATGGAGAACCGGATCGGCGGCGGGACGATCGCACAGCGGATCGAGTACGCGAAGTCGATCCTCGGGAAGGAGGTCCGCGTGACGGACTTCGCGAAGGACGGCGCGGTCGTCGACGTCGCGGCGGTCACGAAAGGGAAGGGGTTCCAGGGTGCGACGAAGCGGTTCGGGATCAAGCTCCTCTCGCACAAGAACAGCAAGCACCGTCGGAACGTCGGCACGCTCGGCTCCTTTCAGCCAGGATACGTGCGCCCGACCGTCCCCAACGCGGGTCAGATGGGGTACCACCAACGGACGGAGTACAACAAGCGCGTCCTCCGGATCGGGGAGGACGGGGAGGAGGTCACGCCGAACGGCGGCTTCCTGCACTACGGGAAGGTGAGGAATCAGTACGTGATCCTCCACGGGTCGATCCCGGGGCCCACCAAGCGGCTCGTGCGGTTGCGCGATGCCTCCCGCCCCCAGGTATACGTGACCTTGGAGAAGGCCCCGGAAATCGCGTACATCTCGAAGGAATCCAAGCAGGGGGCATGACATGGGAAAACAGGCCGCGAAGACGGAGACGCCGAAGAAGGTGCGGAAGGCGCCCGCGGCCGACCTCGGCCCCCTCCAGGTCCATCGCTTCGGGGTGGACGGGAAGGTGTCCGGGACCGTGGACCTTCCCCCCGTGTTCGCGACGGAGCTCCGGACGGACCTGATCCGCCGGGCGGTGACCGCGTCCGCGTCGAACCGGCGCCAGCCGTACGGGGCCGCTCCCCGCTCCGGGATGCGCCACTCCGTGCGATGGTCTGGGAAGGGGCATGGCGTGTCCCGCGTCACTCGGATCCGGGGCACGATGATCGGCGCCCAGGCGCCCGGCACGGTCGGCGGCCGACCCGCATTCCCCCCGACCGTCGAACGGATCTGGTCGAGGAAGATCAACGAGAAGGAGCGACGGAGGGCCCGCAACGCGGCGCTCGCGGCGGTTCACGACGCACACCTCGTCGCCGCCCGGGGTCACCGGTTCTCGCCGAAGGTCACGGTCCCGGTCGTGGTCGACGATGGGCTCGAGACGATCGAGAGCACCTCGGAGGCGATTGAGTTCCTCGAGGCGGTCGGACTCTACGACGACGTGGTCCGGGCGAAGGAGGGGACGCACGTCCGAGCGGGGCGGGGGAAGCTCCGAGGACGCCGGTACCGCCGGCCCCGCGGCCCCCTCCTCGTCGTCCGGGACTCCGCCCGAGTGCGCCAGGGGTTCGGGAACCTGCCCGGAGTGGAAGTGGTCACGCCCGCGGGCCTGAACGCCGAGGTCCTCGCGCCCGGCGGCGACCCGGGCCGCCTGACCGTCTTCAGCGCGTCCGCGCTCGAAGCGCTCCGGGGGTGGTGACGTGTCCGCGATGACGCCGCACGACATCCTGCTCCACCCGTACGTGACGGAAAAGACGCTGAACCTGATGAGCGGGACCCCCGCACAGAATTCCACGGACGGGAATCGGATCGAGTTCGTCGTCCACCGCCGTGCGACGAAGCCGCAGATCCGGCAGGCGTTCGAGAAACAGTTCGACGTGAAGGTGGCGAAGGTCTACACGTTCATCCGGCAGGACGGGAAGCACGCGATCATCAAACTGAAGCCCGGCTACTCCGCGGAGGAGATCGGGATGCGGATCGGGGTGTTCTGATGGGAAAGAACCTGCCCACGCAGCGTCGCGGCCGCGGCACCTCGCCGACGTACCGTTCCCCGAGCCACCGCCATCTGGGACCCGTGAACCTGCCCGGAGGCACGGGCGAGGGCACGGTCGTCGAGATCCGACATGCGCCCGGGCGCTCCGCACCGGTCGCGAGGGTGGACGTGGACGGCCGCGAATTCCTGATGATCGCGCCCGACGGTCTCCACGTCGGCCAGCCCATCGCGATCGGCGTCCCGCGAATCGACCGGGGATCCATCCTGCCGCTCGGACAGCTCCCCGAGGGTACGCTCGTGTACAACGTGGAGGGCACTCCCGGCGACGGCGGCCGGTTCGTGCGGGCGGCGGGGACCGCCGCGGTCATCGTGAGCCAGGGAGCGCGCACGGTGATCCGCCTCCCGTCGGGGCAATTCAAGGAACTCAATCCCAGATGTCGCGGGATCGTGGGCGTCGTCGCCGGGGCGGGACGGGGCGAGAAGCCCTTCTACAAGGCGGGGAAGCACGTGAACGCGTACCGGAGCCTGGCGAAGTCCGCGATCACGGTCCGGGGAGTCGCGAAGAACCCCGTGGACCATCCCCACGGCGGTGGCGCGCATCAGCATGTGGGGCGACCGAGTACGGTGTCTTCACACGCCCCGCCCGGGCGGAAGGTCGGGCGGCTGTCCCCGAAGCGGAAGCGGAGGGGGAAGTAGGTGCCGCAGCGTGAGACGGGCTCCGCGAAGGCGGCCCGGCGGCGGTTGCGGAAGAAAGCGGCCGGGGTGGAGGTTCGGCGCAAGAAGGAGTTCACGTACCGGGGGTTCACCCTCGAGGAGATGCGCGCGATGCCCCTGCAGGATGTCGTGGACCTCCTCCCCGCGCGGGCGCGACGCACGTTCGTCCGAGGACTCGACGACGAACGCCTCACCTTCGTGGAGAGGCTTCGCGGGAACGCCACGGAGGACGCGGTGCGGACGCATTGCCGCGACGTCCCCGTGCTTCCGGACTTCGTGGGGAGGAAGGTCGCCGTCCACAACGGGAAAGAGTTCGTGGCCCTCGAGATCCGGGCGGAGATGATCGGCCACTACCTGGGGGAGTTCGCGATGACGCGCCACGAGGTCAAGCACTCGGGTCCGGGGGTCGGCGCGACCCGGTCGTCCAAGTTCATGCCGCTCAAGTGAGGACCATGGCGAAGATCGGATACTCGGCAACGGGTCTCGACGAGGAGACGACGGCGCGAGCCCTGGGGAGGGAGATGCCCGTCAGCCCGAAGAAGGCCGTGGAGTTGTGCCGCGCGCTCCGGGGGAAGTCCGTGGAGGCGGCGAAGGCGTATCTCGAGCGGGTCATCGCCCTGGAGCAACCCGTGCCGATGAAACGGTACAAGACGATGGTCGCGCACAAGCGCGGCACGGGGCCGGGGCGGTACCCCGTGTTGGTCGCGCGGCACTTCCTCAAGGTGCTCCAGAGCGCGGAAGAGAACGCCGGGTACAAGGGGCTCGACGTCGACGGCATGCGGATTCGGGTCCTCGCCGCCCACAAAGGGCCCACCACGAAGGGGATGATGCCCCGAGCCCAGGGCCGTTCGACCCCGTGGAACCAGGAGACCGTGACCCTGGAGGTCGTGCTCGAGGAGGTGGAGTGATGGCGTCGGAGCGGAAGATCGTCGCGGAGAACCTCCGGCGGGTCCTTCTGCGTGAGTTCCTGATGCACGAGACGAAGCGGGCCGGCTTCGGCGGCCTCGACATCCAGCGGACCCCGATGGGGACGCGCGTGACGCTCATCGCGGAGCGCCCCGGACTCGTGATCGGCCGGAAGGGCGGAGCGATCAAGGCCCTGACCGAGGCGGTGGCGCGGGACTTCAGCTTCGACAACCCCCAGATCGAGGTGCAGGAGGTCGACCACCCGGCACTGAACGCCCAGATCATGTCGGAGAAGCTCGCGAATGCGCTCGAGCGGGGATGGCACTTCCGGCGCGCGGGGCACAGCACCCTCCGCCGGGTCATGGAGTCCGGCGCCAAGGGCTGCCTGATCGTCGTCGCGGGAAAGCTCACCGGCCAAAGGCACCGAACGGTGAAATTCAAGGCCGGTCACATAAAGTACTGCGGCGAGCCGCGGAACCAGTGGATGCGCCGCGGCTTCGCGATCGCACGGCTCAAGCCCGGCGTGATTGGAGTGACGGTCGAGATTATGGACCCCGTCGCGCGGCTGCCGGACGAGATCCAGGTCAAGACCCCCTCGGTCGCGACCCCCCCGCCGCCACCACCGGACACCGCCCCCGAAGAGGAGCCCGCGGAGCCGGTCCCGAAGGGCAAAGTGGCGGTCCGGAAGCTCAAGAAGGAGATCCAGAAGTTGCGCCAGATCGGCGCGGACGCGGGGGTCGCGCTCCCGGAGAAGGAAGCGGAAGAGGGGCCGCCGGAGGATCCGGAGGAGGAGTCCTGATGGCGTTGCTCCGGATGAAGGAGATCCGCGAGATGACCGCCGAGGGGCGGGAGAAGAAGCTCAAGGAGATCCGAGACGAGTTGTTGCACGAGCGAGGCGTCGCGGCGATGGGCGGCGCGCCCCACAGCCCGGGCCAGATCCGCGCCCTCCGGAAGAATCTCGCCCGGATCGTCACGGTCATGGCCGAGGAGCGGGGGAAGGCGACGGCGTCCACCCGGAAGGAAGAGGGAAAGGGGGGTTCGGCGGCATGAACCTCCGGAAGCACGAGCTCATCGGACTCCCCGTCGTCGTCAGCGCGTCCTCGGACGCGAGCCTCGTCGGTCTTGGCGGGGTCGTGGTGGACGAGACGCGGAACACGCTCCGGGTGGCGACGCCGAAGGGGGAGAAGACGGTCCCGAAGCATGGGACCCAGTTCACGTTCGACGTCCAGGGCGGCCAGCGGGTCGCGGGGGATGATCTCCTGTTCCGCCCCGAAGATCGGATCAAGAAGGCGAGGTGAGGAGGATGGCGAAGGAACGGGGCGGAGAACCCACGGCGGCATCGGGCCGGAGAGACGAGCGGCCCGCGCCCGCGCGGAAGCCCACCGAGAAGCCACCTCCCCGCGAGGACGTAGGCAAGACCGCCACCGCGACGCGGGACATCGGCGTCGACGTGCCGAAGCCAGGAAGGGGTTGCGAGGACCCGCACTGCCCGTTCCACGGGACGCTCCCGGTGCGCGGCCAGACGTTCGAAGGACGCGTCGTGTCAACGCGCATGCTCCGCACCGCCATCGTCGAACGGGACTACCTGCGGTACATCCGAAAGTTCGAGCGGTACGAGAAGCGCACGAAGCGCTTCCACGTCCACTCCCCGCCGTGCCTCGACCTCAAGGTCGGGGACCGGGTGGCACTCATGGAATGCCGGCCGATCGCGAAGACGGTCTCCTTCGTCGCGATCCAGAATAGGGGGGCGGCCGCATGAAGGGGCTCCCGGGACGACAGACGCGGGGTCTCCCGAAGGGCGCCCGCCTCGAGTGCATCGACAACACCGGGGCGAAGATCGTAGAAATCGTCGCCGTGCCGAAGCATCACAGCACGCATCGGCGGTATCCGTCCGCCGGAATCGGGGACATCCTCGTCGTCACCGTCAAGAAGGGCACTCCGGAGATGCGCCGCCAGCTCGTGAACGCGGTCGTCGTTCGCCAGCGACGACCGTTCCGCCGCGCAGACGGAATCATGGTGCGATTCGAGGACAACGCGTGCGTCCTGGTGACGCCGGAAGGCGAGGTGAAGGGATCGGACATCAAGGGGGCCGTCGCGCGCGAGGCGGCGGAGCGCTGGCCCCGGATCGCGGCGACGGCGAGCATCATCGTGTGAGGACCATGAAAACCAGACAGCCCCGGAAGCAGCGGAAGGCGTTGTACGACGCACCGTGGCACCGGAGGCGCCGCCTCATGTCCGCCCACCTCAGCGAGGACTACCTCGAGGAAAAGAAGCGGAAGCTCCCGAGGGCGGTCCCCGTCCGCAAGGGGGACGTCGTGAAGGTCATGCGAGGCGACGACGCGGGGAAGGAGGGGAAGGTCGCGACCGTCGACTATCGCGCCTTCCGGATCCTGATCGAGGGCGTCACGCACGCGAAGTCCGACGGCACCCAGGTGGCGAAGCCCATCCATCCGTCGAACGTCGTCATCAAGAAGCTCGACGAGTCGGATCCCTTGCGGCTGAAACGGTTCGAGGAGGCGAAGAAGTGAAGAAACACCTGAAGCGCCTTCCGGCGCCGCGAACGTGGAAGCTCGCCCGCAAGGAGTTCGTGTGGGCGTACAAGCCGCGTCCCGGCCCCCACCCGCAGGCGCGGAGCCTGCCGCTCGCGTCCGTCCTCCGGGATTCCCTTCACCTCGCGGAGAAGGCGCGCGAAGCGGAGCGCGTGATCTTCTCCCGGTCCATTCTCGTGGACGGGCGCGCGGTCACGGATCCGAAGTTCCCCGTCGGCCTCATGGACGTCGTGACGATCGGGCCGACGAAGGCGAACTTCCGAGTGATGATCGACACGCGCGGGAAGCTGACCCTCGTCCCCATCGACGCGGCCGAGGCGGCGTGGAAACTGTGCCGGGTCGAGGACCGGGGGACCGTGACGGGCGGCAAGGCGCAGCTCCGCCTTCACGACGGACGGACGGTCGTGCTCCCGAAGCACGAGTACGCCACGGGGATGACCGTGAAGGTGGCGCTCCCCCGCCAGAGGATCCTCGGGGCCCTGCCGCTCGCGCAGGGACACATCGCGCTCCTCACGGGCGGCCAGCATGCGGGTCAGCTCGTCCACGTGGATCGCGTCGAGCGGACGCGGAATCCCCGGGCGAACCTCGTCCACTTCAAGGAGGGGTTCTCGACCGTGATCGACTACGTGTTCGTCGTCGGGACGGAGACCCCCGAGATCCGTGTACCCGAGGGGCAGGCGGTGGCATGACGATGGGGATGCGGGACGTCCGGATTGGGAAGGTCGTCGTGAACATCGGCGTCGGCGAGGCCGGCGAGAAGCTCGCGAAGGCGCAGAAGGTCCTCCAGATGGTGACGGGGCAGAAGCCCGCGCAGACGCTCGCCCACGGGTCCGTCCGGGATTGGGCGGTCCGGAAGAACATGCCGATCGGTGCGAAGGTGACCCTCCGCGGAGAGCGGGCGACGGAGTTCCTCCGGCGGGCGCTCGCCGTGCGCAACCAGCGCCTCCCGGACTACGTGTTCGACGCACATGGGAACTTCTCGTTCGGAATCGCGGACTATACGGACTTCGAGGGGATGAGGTACGACCCGGAAATCGGGGTGTTCGGCATGGACGTGAGTGTCGCCCTCGAACGGCCGGGATACCGCGTGAAGCACCGCCGCGTCGCGCCGGGCCACATCGCACGAGCGCACCGCGTGACGAAGGCGGAGGCCCTCGCGTTCGCGAGGCAGGCCTTCAGCGTTGAGGTGATGGAGTGAAGCCGACGAAGACGTTCGGCCGGAAGAAGGGGTGCGTCCGCTGCGGCCGCAAGCGCGGCATCGTCCGCCGGTACGGGTTGCACGTGTGCCGCCAGTGCTTCCGAGAGGTCGCGTTCGACATGGGGTTCCGCAAGTACTCCTGAGGTGAACGATGCTCCTAGATCCTCTCAACGATGCGATGGCAACGATCCGCAACGCGGAACAGGCGGGGAAGGGCGAGTGCCACGTGCGGCCCGCCTCGAAGCTCGTCGGCCTCGTCCTGACCGTGATGACCGAGTTCGGGTACGTGGGAGGCTTCGAGCGCGTGGAGGACGGGCGCGGCGGCATCTACCAGGTCCGGCTCAAGGGATCGATCAACAACTGCGGGGTGATCAAGCCCCGGTTCAGCGTGCGGCGGACGGAACTGGACAAGTGGGAGGCCCGATACCTGCCCGCGCAGGACTTCGGGGTTCTCATCCTGACGACGACCGCGGGCGTCGTCGGACACACCCGTGCGAAGGAGCTGGGCGTGGGCGGGAAGTTGCTCGCGTACGTGTACTGAGGGTGCGAAGATGCCAATCACGGGGAAGCTGGAGGAACGGGTGAAGATCCCGCATGACGTGCGGATCGCCGTCGAGGGGGACACGATTCGCGTCGCCGGGGGGAAGGTCACGTTGACGCGCCGCCTCGCATATCCGCGGATCCAGATTTCCGTGGAGGGCGACGAGCTCAGAATCGTGTGCGAACTCCCCCGGCGGAGGGAGAAGGCGATCGCCGGGACTTACGCCGCCCACGTTCGGAACATGATCCTCGGGGTGACGAAGGGCTGGCGGTACCGGATGAAGATCGTGTACTCCCACTTCCCCATGAAGCCGGGCGTGAAGGGGAAGGACTTCGTCATCGAGAACTTCCTCGGGGAGCGACACCCTCGGAAGGCGCCCATCCTGGGGGACACGAAGGTCTCCATCGAGGGGGACCTGGTTGTCGTGGAGGGTCCGGACCTGGAGGCGGTGAGCCAGACGGCCGCGAACATCGAGCAGGCGACCCGCATCAAGGGGTTCGACCCGCGCGTGTTCCAAGACGGGATCTACATCACCTCGAAGGGGGAGAGCGCGTCATGACGGACCGTCCCACACCCATGCAGGTCCGGTCGGCGAAGAAGGCGGAACTCCTCGCCTGGTGCGAATCGCTCGGACTGAGCGCCGAGGGGAAGGTCGAGGAGCTGCGCACGCGGCTCTTCGCGTACCTCGAGTCGCCACCGGAACCGGAGTCCCCGCCCGCGGACACCGCGTCGGACGCGGAGGAGGCACCCGCGGCTGAGGGAGAGCAGGTCAAGGAGGAAGTCGAGGAAGAGGCCGAGGAAGAGGACCGGGAGAAGGCGGAGGCCCACGCTCCAAGGCTGAAGCCAACGCTGGACCCGGCGGTCCGGCGAACACTCGATGTCCGGCGTGCGATTGCGGGCCGCCGACCGCGGTTCCTGCGGCAGGAGTGGTTCCGGCACGCGCGGCTTGGCATGAAGTGGCGAAAGCCGAAGGGCAATCAGACGAAGCTCCGACGCCACTTCGGATACCGCCCGAACGTGGTCTCGATCGGGTACCGCGGGCCCAAGGCCGTGCGAGGTCTCCATCCGTCCGGATTCCGGGAAGTCATCGTCCACACGCTCCGGGACCTCGAGCGGATCGACCCGAAGGTCGAGGCCGCCCGCATCGGCGCGACGGTCGGAATGCGCCGGCGGACGGAAATCCAGGCGGCGGCGGACGAGCAGGGCATCAGGGTCCTGAACCGGAGGGAGGAGGAATGAATCTCCGCAATCAGCGCCGCATGGCCGCCTTGATCCTGAAGTGCGGGACGAATCGCGTGTGGATCGACCCGAACGACGTCGAGTCGCTCGAGGACGCGATCACCCGCGCGGACATCCGCATCGCGATCCACAACGGGACGATCCGGCGGCTCCCCGTGACGGGCCAGTCCCGCCAGCGGACGCGACATCGCACGGGCCAGAGGGCGAAGGGCCGTCGCCGGGGGCCGGGCAGCCGGAAGGGCGGCGCGAACGCTCGGAATCCGAGGAAGGCGCGATGGATTCGCACGATCCGCCCGATCCGGACCGTGCTGCGGGAGCTCCGCGACGCGGGGAGGATCGACACGCGCACCTACCGCGCCTACTACCGCCAGGCGAAGGGCGGAATGTTCAAGGGCCGGGTCCACTTGGAGCAGCACCTCCGAGGGGCAGGCCTGCTGAAGGAGGCGTGACGTGGTCGAGGGAGCACGGAAGCGGATTCCGTTCCGGCGGCGGCGGGAGGGGCGCACGGATTACCGCCGGAGGCTCCGGCTCCTCCGGTCCGGACGGGTGCGGGCAGTCGTCCGGAAGTCCCTGAACCAGATGCAGGTCCAGATCATTCGATACGACGGGCATGGCGATCGGGTCCTCGTGTCCGCGGTCAGTCGTGAGCTGAGGGACCTGGGGTGGACCGGGAGCGCGGGGAATGTCCCCGCCGCCTACCTCACGGGACTCCTCGCAGGGCGACGGGCGGCCGGGGCGGGAATCACGGACGCGGTCTTGGACCTCGGGGTCCAGAAGCCTGCCGTCGGAGGTCGCGTGTTCGCCGCCGCCAAGGGGCTCATCGACGGCGGCGTCGCCCTCCCGCACGGGGACGGGGTGTTCCCCTCCGACGACCGCATCCGCGGGGCGCACCTAGCGGAGGCGCGGCGGAAGGAAATCGCGGACGTCCGCGCCCGACTGGAGGCCGCCTGATGCGCTCCGCGCGGGAGGCGGGGGAGTGGACTCCGCGGACGGCCCTCGGGAGGATGGTCTTGAAGGGAGACGTGACGACGCTCAGCGAGGCGCTCGCGACGAACCTGCCCCTCCGGGAGCCGGAAATCGTGGACATCCTCCTTCCGGAGCTGGAGGACGAGGTGCTCGACGTGAACATGGTCCAACGGATGACGGACTCCG
>DATEUK010000082.1:0-16329 GCA_035283165.1 Thermoplasmata archaeon | reverse complement strand
CCCCCGGCAGACCCGTTCGTGCACGAGTACTGCTCGCGCGTGTGCTGCATGGTCGCCGTGAAGCACGCGCAGCTCCTGAAGAAGGCGCGCCCTGAGGCCGAGGTGTACATCCTGTACAATGACCTGCGCGCGTTCGGGAAGGGATTCGAGGAGTACTACGCGAAATCCATGGAGCTGGGGGTGAAGTACGTGCGCGGCCTCCCGGGCCGGGTCCACGCGGATGGGGACGCGCTCCTCGTCGACGTGCAGGACATGAACTCGGGTCGGAGGCTCGCCCTCCCCGCGGACCTCGTGATCCTCAGCGCTGCGATGGAGCCGATGCCCGTGGACGGCCTCCTGGCGGCGTTGCACCTCGACAAGACGCCGGACGGGTTCGTGAAGGAGTACCATGCGAAGATCAACCCGACGGAGACCGCGGTGAAGGGCGTGTTCGTCGCCGGGTGCGCGCAGGGGCCCAAGGACATCACGGACACGATCGCGCAGGCGGGGTCTGCGGCGATGTCCGCGGCCGTCTTCCTCGGGTCGGGCCAGATGACCCTGAACCCCCTCGTCGCCGAGGTCGACCCCGCCCTGTGCCGCGCGTGCGACCGGTGCACGGAGGTGTGCGAGTTCGACGCCGTGCACGTGGACCCGCAGTCGCTCGTGGCGGTCGTCGACGAGACCGCGTGCGAGGGGTGCGGAAAGTGCACGGTCGTCTGCCCGACCGCGGCGATCACCGTTCGACAGTTCACGAAGCCCCAGATCGTAGCGGCGATCGACGCGCTCGCGCCGATGGCGGTGGCCCCATGACGTTCGAGCCGCAGATCCTCGCGTTCTGCTGCAACTGGTGCGGGTACTCCGCCGCGGACCAGGCGGGCGCCGCGAAGATGGAATACCCGTCGGGGGTGAAGATCGTCCGCCTGATGTGCACGGGGATGGTGGACCCGTATTACGTCCTGCGCGCCTTCGAGCGCGGGTTCGACGGCGTCCTGATCGTCGGCTGCCACGTCGGATCGTGCCACTACAAGAGCGGGAACCTGCAAGCGAGAGAGCAGGTCGAGCGGGTGGAGCGGGTCGTGCACGCGCTCGGGCTCGACGGCCGCCTCACGATGACCGCCGCCAGCGCCGCCGAGGGGAACGTCTTCGCGGACGCCGCCCGGTCCTTCTCGGAAAAGGTCCGCAAGCTCGGGCCGAACCCGATCCGGGAGGTCGTTGCGCGATGACGGATGCGATGCAGGACCTCGCCGCCCCCCCGCCCCAGGAGGCGCCCTCCGCGGACGCCGCCCTGAGGATCCTCGCGCAGGAGGGGTGCATCCAGTGCAACAAGTGCACGTTCGCCTGCCCGGTCCATCGTGTGGACGTCCTCTTCTCCCCGCGGAAGGTGATCCTGCAGGCGTATCTCGGCGGGGCGGACGCTGTGAACGAGCGGGACCTCTGGGCGTGCCTCACGTGCGGGGAATGCCAGGCGGCGTGCCCCACGCAGGTCCCCTATCCCGCGTTCATCCGCGCGAAGCGGGAGGACTTGCGCGACGCGATGGAGCGCGGAGCCCCGTGCAAGCACGGTGGGTTCAAGGACATCGTCGCGGAGATCATGGCGAGGCCGAACCTGAAGCAGGACCGCCGCCAGTGGATCACGGACGGGCTCAAGGTCGCGGATTCCGGCGACACGATCTACTTCACGGGCTGCATGCCCTACCTCGACGGCATCTTCTCCTACTGCGACAGCGGGGAGATCGGCCGGGCCGCGATCCGGATCATGAATGCGGCGGGGATCGTTCCCGTGGTCGCGAACGCGGAGCGCTGCTGCGGCCACGACGCCCTGTGGAACGGGAAGCAGGCTACGTTCGAGACGCTCGCGAAGGCGAACGCATCTTGGATCCGCGCGAGCGGGGCGAAGCGCCTCGTGACGACGTGCGCGGAGTGCTATTCCATGCTGAAGTACGAGTACCCGAAGGTCGTCGGCCCGTGGGACGGCCTCGAAGTCCTCCACATGTCCGAGCTGATTGGGCAGCTCGTCGGGGAGGGGAAGGTGAAGTTCACCCGCCCGGTGGCGGTGCAGGTCACGTACCAGGACCCGTGCCGGCTCGGCCGCCACGCGAAGGAGTACGAGGCCCCGCGTTCCGTCCTGAAGGCGATCCCCGGCGTCACGTTCGTGGAGATGGACCGCGTGAGGGAGAACGCGATGTGCTGCGGCGTCGGCGCGTACTCGACCTGCGACGCGTTCACGAAGTTCATGCAGCAGGAGAGGCTCGAGGAGGCAGCGTCGAAGGCCGACCACCTCGTCACCGCCTGCCCGCACTGCCGCATCCACTTCTCCTGCTACTTGGACGGGAAGCCGGTGGAACCGCTGCCCCCGCTGAAGATCGTGGACCTGACCGTGCTGGCCGCGCAAGCGTTGGGGTGAGGCGATGGGGGTCGCGGAGGTGGGGCACGTCGCGATGGAGCGCATTTTGGCGGCGCGCGGCATCGTCCTCGATCGAGGGGAGCTCCGGGGGTACGCCTCGGATGCCTCCTTCTTGACCCTCGGCGTCCCGAGCCTCGTGGTCTTCCCGAAGGACGAGGCGGAGTGCATTGCGCTCGTGGACGTCGCCGTGAAGCACGGGATCCCCCTGGTGCCGCGCGGCACGGGGTCCTCGACCGCAGGGCAGGCGGTCGCGCCGCCAGAGGCGGTGCTCGTGGACATGGAGCGGGTGGGTGCCTGCGATCCCCGGGGCCACCGCAGGGGCCTGTTCGTGCCGAACGTCGTGAATGCCGGGGGAGAGCCTGCGGACCTGACGAAGGCCTCGCCGGAGGACGAGCTGTACGTCCGCGTCGGTGCCGGGCGGACGAGCGATGAGACGAACAGGGCGCTCCGTCCCCTCGGGTGGACGGTCGCCGTGACCCCGAGCAGCGGCTACAGCACGTTCGGAGGAAACTTCGCGACGAACGCGCGCGGGAGCGGGACGCCCGCGTACGGTCCGTTCGGAGAGGCGGTGAACCGCATCCGGATCGTCGCGTCGTCCCCCGAGGGCGCCCGGGTCCTCGAGGTGACGGACCGGGACGAACTCCGCGCGCTGGCGGGCCACCACGGCCTGTGCGGGCTCGTCACGGAACTCGACGTGCGCATCGCGCCGATCCTCCGGGCGGAGGACATGCTGTGTGCGATCCTCTCCATGGAGTCGCCGGACGCGGAGCACATCGGGGCGACGACGGGCGCGCTCATGAAACGCATCGCCTCGTCGTGCCGGTACTACGCGGGGGAGTTCCTGTTCATCGACGGAGGGATCGTGCGGCCGGACGACCCGGTCCGCAACGACCGCGTCCTCGGCGCATACTTTGCGCCCACCTCCGGAGTCCGGCGCATCGTCCTCCTGTATCGCGGCCGGACGGACGCGATGGCGGCGCTGCCCGAGGTCGCGAAGGAGTTCCCCGAGGTCGCGTTCCGCGAGGTCTCGTACGCCCAGTTCCAGACGATGATGCGCGTCCGGACGGCGGCGACGGGGAAGTCCGTCGCCCGAATGAACGTGCCGGGATGCGAGGACTTCATCGTTCAGGACCCGGCCCTGTTCGGGAAGGTCTTGGCGGCGATGTTCGCCGTGGTCGCGGGGGCGGAAGGTCGACCCGTGGGCCATCACTACCCGGAGGGCGTCGTCGTGCACTACCGTCCGCAGGCGAAGATCTCGCGGGCGGCGATCGAGGAGGCGTGGGCCCTGAACCAGCGCCTTCGCGAGGCGGTGCTGGCCCCGGAGCTCACGACGGAGGACCGACGGGAGCACGGCCTCGGGCTTGCGCTGTTCCGCGACGGCCCCCCGAGTCGCCACGAGATGCTCCGGCGCCTCAAGGCCGGGTACGACCCGGCGAACGTGTTCTGCCCCCACCTGCTCGATCCGGCGACGGAGGCCCGGTTCGTCGGCAGCGCCTTCGGCCTGTGATCCCACGGCACCCGTATGGAGGTCCGCGGACGCGGAGACCGCGGAAGAGGATTGTCGGGATCCTGGACGGATCACCCAAGCCCAAACGCCGGCGGTTCTCGCTCAAGCGCCCGGTTCATCGTGACCTGCGCGACCGCCGCGTACTGGCGAACGACCTGACCGATCGGGCGGACGACCTCGCTGACGAGGAGGCAGCTCGTGCACGCGTCGAGCCCACGGTCGCACTTCTGGGAGGGCGCCTGCGCCCGGAGCGCGTCGACGTGGTCCGAGACGGAGGGTACGAGATCGAGGGCCGCGTTTGCGTCCGACAGACTCGTCGCGAAGAACGCGGTCATGGTGGCCTCTCCGAGGCGGGAGAGGGACTCGTCGAGCTTCGTGGCGGTCTCCGCGAACCCCGATGAAGGACGGAACCCGGCGTGCACGAGCGACTCGGCCCCTCGGGCGACCTCGTCCCACAGGTCCGCCACCGTTTCGAGGACGATCGCCGCCACGCGATCCCCGAGGAGGTGCCGCGGCTCGGTCACGCCGATCTTCGCCGCCACGGCACGGTCGCGCGCCGCCAAGAGGAGCTGGCGCGTCACGAGCCAATACAGGCGGTCCGCCTCGTCCTCCAGGCGGTGGACCTCCGCGACCTCGTGGCCGCCGCGGCCCCGGAGCGGTTGAAGGCTCAGGTGGCCCATCCGCGCCGTGAGGTAGTGGAGCCGCCGCAAAAGCCCGTCGATGGGAAAGCGCGTGGGCTCCGCGAAATTCTCGAGGAGGACGAACTTCGCCCCCTGGTTCACGATCGTCAGTCCCGTGAGGGACTTCGTCGCCTCCTGGATCTCCCGGATGTGCTCAGCCGACAGGCCCGTGCGCGACTTGACGCGGATCGAGTTCCGACCGACGACGTACGATCCGACCAAGAGGCGGCGGAGCGCGGCGGGCCGCGTGCACGTGTCCGCGTCGAGAACACACTCCTCGGCGGCGGCCGGCGGCGCCGCGGTCGCGCCCGTCCGGATCCGCAGGGTTCCGTCGTCTTCCCTCACCAGGAGGATCGTCATTCCGGGTTCCACGCCGCTGCTCTTCGCCCAGTCCTTCGGAAGGGAGACCCCGAGGCTGGAGTATCCGAGCCGCTGCACTTTGCGGGGCTCGATATCCACGGGGATGCGTACGGATACGTGTTCGATAATCTTTGGCATATGCTCTACGTGGAACAACACGCCGTTATATTGGCGAGATCCCCAGAAAATCCGGCCTCGTACGTATCTGTGCGGATACTTACGCAGAATACCAAGGGATGATTGAATCCCTACTGTCCCTTCTTCTCCAGGGGAGACCGTGAGGGTCACGAGGAACAAGGCCGTCGAGGCGACGCGATGACCGCAAGCCCGGAGGGGCACTTCGCCCGAGCCCCGGAGAGCGCCACGAAGGGATTCGGCGAACTCGAAGCGGAAGTTGTCAGAACAGGTCGGTGCTCCGAATGCCGGGCGTGCGTGGATCTCTGCGCGGCGGATGGACCGGGCGCGCTGGAGCTCGACCACGGAGCCTTCACATTCCGCGCGGACGAGTGCACGGAGTGCGGCCTGTGCTACGCCGTGTGTCCCGAGGTCCCTTGGGCGTGGGATGATCTAAGGGACGACTACGATCTGGACAAGAGTGACATCGGGCACGACCGGAAGATTACGAGCGCGGCGACTCGGAGTGCGGTCGTGAAGGCGCGGACCGCGGACGGGGGCGTGGCCACGTCCCTGTTGTGGTACCTCCTCGACACGGGCCGAATCGACGGGGCCATCCTATCGCGAGGCGACGGGCTCGTGGGGCCGAACCTGTTCGTCGCGCGGACGCGCGACGAGGTGCTTGCGGCAAGCGGCACTCGTGCGTCGCGCGGCGCATCGCTGGCGACGGGACTCGGCGTGATCACGAACCTTGACCTGATTGCGTTCCTGCGCAGCCTCCACAAGGAAGATCCCGACAGCCGGGAACGGTTGGCGATCGTCGCCAGCCCCTGTCAGGCCTATGCGCTCCGAAGGCTTCAACAGACCGGGGTCGCTCCTGCACCGCGCGTCACGACGGTGCTCGGCCTGTTCTGCTACGAAGCGCTCCCGTTGAACAAAAGGGAGTGGCAGCGGTTCGAGGAGGCAACGGGCCTGCGCGTGGGCGAAATCGAAAAGGTCCACCTAGGCGAGGAGCTCGTCGTCACGATGAAGGACGGAGGGACGCGGCACGTCGACCTCGACACGGCGTCGCTCCTCGCCGGACCGAACTGCCTTCGTTGCATGGACTTCACGAACTGGTTCGCAGACCTCTCCGTTGGCGCCGTCGGGTCCGATCCCGGGTTCACGACCGTCGTCGTCCGCACGGAAGGAGGGCTGTCCGTCTTCGAAGGGGCGATCGAAGCAGGGTACATCGTGGAGTGGACGACCCTATTCGACAAGGAGGGCGGCAAGCCCCTCGTCCGCCGCATTCGTGCGCAGCTCAAGGATCAGACGCAACGCAAGATCAAGCTCGCGCACCGGGCCGGGATTCGGCGGGAGACGTAAGGCCGCGCCGGCCTGGGGCGACTCGTAGAAACGCGAATGCAAGCACGCCGGCGGGTCAAGCACATGACCCTCGCGGGACGCTGTCGCACTATGAGGCTGGTCCCCTCAGAAACCCCTCTCGCCTCAGCGTCGGTCCCGCCGGAACGGGCCGTGCGGCCGTGAAGGCCCACGACCGCCGCCCCTCCGAGGCCCGGCGAAACGCCCGCCCGGCCGACCTCCACCGCCTCGCGTCTTTGGCGGCGGGGGTGCCCGGTAGTCGAAGTCGGGAAGCGTGATCCTTGGGATGGACCGTCCCAGGATTCGCTCGATGCCCCGGAAATCATTCTCCTCCTCAGGGGAAACGAACGTGATCGCTTCGCCCTCGGCCTCCATGCGCGCCGTCCGTCCCACGCGGTGCACGTAGTCCGTGGGCACGGCGGAGACATCGTAATTGATCACGTGCGTGATCCCGAGGACGTCGATGCCTCTCGCCGCGACATCCGTGGCGATGAGGATCTGGTGGCGGCCCTCTCGGAATCCGTGGAGCGCGTCCTCCCGCTGACTCTGGCTCCGGTCCCCGTGGATTCGTGCGACGGGGAACCCGGACTGCTCCACCTGGCGCGCGACGCGGTCCGCGCGACGCTTCGTCCGGACGAACACCAGCACGGACATCATGTCCTCCCGCCCGAGGAGCCGCTCGAGCATGGAAGTCTTCAGGTGCTGCGGCACGGGGTACGCCTCGTGCCTAATTCCGGCGGGGGGCCGGTGCGGCGGGGAGACGGATATCCGGACGGGATTCCGCTGGATGGTCCGCGCGAGTCCCTCGACCTCGGGGGGCATCGTCGCGGAGAACAGGAGCGTCTGCCTCTCTCGCGGGAGCGTGTCGACGATCCGCCGCACGTCGGGCAGGAAGCCCATGTCTAGCATGCGGTCTGCCTCGTCGAGCACGAGGACCTGGAGGCCGCGGAAGTCCACGTTGCGGCGGCCCATGTGGTCGAGCAGGCGTCCCGGCGTGGCGACCACGACGTCGACGCCGCGACGGAGCGCGTCCTCTTGAGGTGCCATGCCGACGCCACCGTACACAGCCTTCCCACGGACTCGGCCGCCCCGTGCGAGACCGTGCAACGCATCCTCGATCTGCGCGGCGAGCTCCCGCGTCGGCGTGAGGACGAGCACTCGGGTCCGCCCCGCGGGCTGGCGGTGAAGCCGCTGGAGGATCGGCAGGAGAAAGGCCGCGGTCTTCCCCGACCCTGTCTGCGCGGTCCCGAGGACATCCCGCCCCGCGAGAATCGGAGGAATCCCTTCTCTCTGGATCGGCGTCGGCGATTCGTAGCCCAGCCCGTGAACTGCGCGGAGGAGCACCGGGTCCAGGCCGAGCTGCTCGAAGGTAGGGTGCTGGTCCATCGACGGTCCGTACAGATGCCGGCGGATAAGGTTTGCCGACGGACTCCAAGGGGTCTTCGGTCTCGATGCAGCGTGAACGTGCGGGAGTTCCCGTCCGTCAGGACTAGGTCGCCATACTGGTCAGCGGTGTCCGCCCTGATACCGATATACGTGTGCGCCCGTATCGGGTGGAAGGAAAACATGCCGATACCGATATCCTCGACGAACTTCCCTCCGACCACTTGACGGCGAGTTCAGACCAACCTGGCGATTCGGAGCATCGGGGATTCCAGGCTGGTCCGCGAGCCTCCGTCGGACCCGATTGTCTTCGAGGAGACGACCGCCCTACCCCAGTTCGACTGCCGCACCTTTCCCGCCCGCCGGCACGTTCAAGGTGTTCACAAACGTCGTCCGAGATTGCCGCCGGCGTCTTGGTGTGCGAAGACATGCGACTCCCCTTGGAGACCGGGAAGCGTGCGCGGTATTCCATGGCTTGGGTGGCCCACGCGCGGCTCCTCGCGGGAGCCCTTAAGAGCTTCCGGGGGCTGTGCGGTCCCGATGAGGACCGAAGGCGCGTGACGGTGTGGTGCAGAACAAGGCGAAAACGGTGGACGCCTATCTGAAGAGCCTGCCCCCGGAGCGGAGAAGGGCAATCGAGGCCGTTCGGAAGGTCATCCTTGCGAACCTCCCGAATGGATTCGTCGAGCTGATGCGTACGGGATGATCGGCTACGCGATCCCCCTCGAGAGGTTCCCGAATACGTACAACGGGCAGCCATTGGGGATCGCGGCTCTGGCGTCTCAGAAGAACTACATGGCGGTGTATATCATGAACGTCTACGCCGACAAGAGGACTCTGGACTTGTTCGTGAAGGAGTGGAGGGCGTCGGGGAAGTGGTTGGACATGGGCAAGTCGTGTGTACGCTTTCGAAGGCTCGAGGACCTGCCCTTGGAGGTGATCGGGAAGGAAATCGCGAGGAACTCCGTCGAGGACGTCATCGCAGCTCATGAGATGTCGCACGGAGGGGAGGCGGGGAACCAGAGCGAGGGTAGCATTGCGAAGGATGGCCTCGATTGGATTTCGAGTCGGTCGGGTCCTCGCTAGTTTCTGGTTCTTGGGCCCCTCCACCCAAGATCGCCGAAAGCTTCATCATTCGCGCCCCACATCCTGATTGTCAGAGGTTTCGCTCATGAACGGTGCAGGGCGTGGCGCTTGAGCGCCTCGAACCATGCTGACTAAGCTTGGCGGATGCGCGAACGGAGGAGTCGGTGCCCTCGTGTGGTCTCTTGCACTAGTTCTCGGGACCAATTTTGTCCTGAATGGAGTCCCGCATGTATCCGGAGCGGTCGTATCCTTCGGGGTGGAAACGTCCATTGACAAAGGACTCGGGCCGATTGGGGTGTTTGCCCCCGAGCCCATCCCGTCTTGTGGGGATGTGTGGATAACATGGCACGGCTATGGTGCGGATGGGATTTCCCGCCAATGGGCGTATGCAGTCTCAGCAGATGGTCGATCGGACTATCAGACCCTTCTGCCCCCGTGGGAAATGATTGACACAATCGTCCGCGACGTTCAAGGCGCCGCCCTGCCCGATGGACGCATTCTGGTAGTTTGGCGTGCCCTTGGTGAAGGTCTCAGGGGCGCGGTCCACTTGCCCGATGGAAGTTGGCGAGGTCCTTTCACCATCATTCAAGAGCCTTTGGCGGAGGAATTCGACGTCGATGCAGACGAATTCGGAGCATTCATCGTCTGGATTGACACGTTCATGCCGGCCCATCGGCTCTTCGTGGCTCGGCTCTCGATGGAAACGTTCCTCCCCGAGATTCAGCAGCTCGTGGATGACAGTGCGAATGAATCGAAGGGTCATCCGCGCTTGAAACTTAACGGAGGAGAGGCCCACGTTGTCTGGACCAGATCGGGTTCGGAGGTTTCCTCAGTGTTGTACTCTCTGGTTACATTCCAGGCTCGACCGCCGATCCCGATGTCGGTCAGCCCAAACGCAATCTCCATAATGGAGATCCTACCCGACCTTGGGGTGTTTCCTGATGGATCGGTAGTAGTCGGGTTTGAGAGCTTGGCATTTCCTTTCGGGGTGTTTGCCGCGACCCTGCGCGACAACGGCTTCGCCTTCGATTCCCCGTTCAGTCTCGGGGCCCTGCTCGGCGCGGAGTTGCCCAGAGCGATTCGTTTGGAGGTGGACCCGGATGGCGACCTCCATGCTGTCTGGCTCGACGGCGACATCGCGACCCAGACTTCCGGTTTTCGGGTGATGTACTCCCGGTCCACGGGCGGAGCTCGAGACTTCACTCCCCCAATTCGCCTTGACGGCGACCCCACGATGTCCTCCAAAGAGGGCCCGCGAATGTCCATAGGCCCCGGGGGCGATCTCTACGTCGCGTGGGGCGATCGCCGCGATGGAGGTTCCGCAACCCCATACGTCGTTCGTGGGATGCTCTCCGTGCCTCATCCGCAGATCACCCTTTCGGCCGACTTCGGGATCTTGGGAGACGAATTCCATTTCAGCGCAGAGAGCTCAGAGAACGGCGGCCGAGTTCTAGTCGACTTCAATTGGGACTTTGGGGATGGGTCAACAGCGGAGGGCCCGACAGCGAGACACTCTTTCGCCAATCCGGGCGTGTTTACGGTCCTCCTCACTATCGTCGATGACCAAGGCGCTATGTGGTCTTCATGCGCGACGATTCGGGTGTCTCCGAATCTCGCTTTACGCCCTGTCCGGCACCCCAGTGGCTTTGTAATCGGTGCCCCCGAGACGTGGACAGTTCTCAGAGACTTGCAAGATGCGAGGTTCCGTGAGGATGTTCTCGAAGTCGCGCTGCTCGCGCCACCCACGGCGGCGGTTCGAGGGAACATTACCATCGACTGGTTGGCTGGAAGCAGTCCCCCGCGAGACAGCGAGGGAAACGTGGTCCTGAGTGTAGAGAACTACCTTACCACTCTACGAAACCTGTTCCCAGACGCCCGCATCGCTTCGCCGGAGGAGTCCCGAGAGATTCCGGGGCTCGTCGCGGTCGCCGCGGTTGTTGACCATGGTCCTTCGAATCTGACTCAGCGGGTCACGGTGGTCGCTGACGCGTCGAGTCACCGCTGGTGGGCGATTCTCCTCACAACGGACGATGACAGCTTTGCGTTGCTCGATCCTCTCTTCGAGCGCGTGCTCTCGACTTTCGCGCTGTTGCGCTCGGAAGTTGAACGGGAAGCGGTCCCCCTTGGCATGCTTGTCCTGGCGGCCGCCATAGCAGGCGCGGAAGTGGCCGTCGCGATCGCGTTCTTACCCCGGCGAAGGAGACGCCGAGGAGAGTCACGACGGAGTTCCCCCCCGAGCTAGGATCGGTGCCCCTCGTTAAGTGGATCCTCAGGTCACACTTGCGGGCAGGAAAGCCAGCCCGAGAGGAGAGGAGCGCCCGGGGACTAAGCCTTGCGAGACCGAGAGGCAGTGGACCGGGTGGGATTTGAACCCACGACCTCTACAATGCCAATGTAGCGATCTTCCAACTGATCTACCGGCCCGTGGACCGTGCGAAGTGGCGGGCTCGATTTAAGCTTTGGCGGCGGCGCGCTCGGCCTTCGCCTTTTTCGCCTCGCCGAACGTCTCCAGCCGCCGGACGCCACGCACCTTCTCCCCGGGGATCTCGACGGGATACTCCCCCGTCAGGCAACCGAGGCAAAGGTCCTCGCGAGGGTGCTGCAACGCCCGGATGAGGCCCCTCATGCTCAGGTACCCGAGGCTGTCCGCCCCGATGAAGTCCGCGACCTCCTCTACGGTGCGCTCGTTTGCGATGAACTGGTCCCGCGTCTTCATGTCGATCCCGAGATAGCACGGTGCGCGGATCGGCGGGCACCCGATGCGGAGGTGGACCTCCTTCGCGCCGGCGTCTCGGAGGATCCCCACGATCTTCTTGATCGTCGTCCCGCGGACGATCGAGTCGTCGACGAGCACGAGCCGCTTCCCCTTCACCGCGGACTTGATCGGGTTCAGCTTCAGGAGCACGGAGACCTCGCGGTCCGTCTGCTCCGGCATGATGAACGTGCGCTCGATGTACCGGTTCTTGATCAGTCCCTCCACGACGGGGAGCCCGCTCGCGCGGGAGTACCCCTGGGCCTGCGCCCTGCCGCTCTCCGGCACGGGCACGACGATGTCGGCATCCACGGGATTCTCGCGCGCGAGCTGCTGCCCGATCCGCACGCGGGCGTCGTACACGAGCCGCCCGTCGAGGACGCTGTCCGGTCGGGAGAAGTACACCCACTCGAACATGCAGTGCGCCGCGTGGGCCGGATGCGCGATCCGCATCGAGTCGAACCCGTCCGGGCGGAGCCGGACGATCTCCCCCGGCTTCAGGTCGCGGAGGAACTTGCCGCTGAGGGTGTCGAACACGACGGACTCCGAGGCGACGACGTACGAGCCGTCGATCTCGCCGATGCACAGGGGCCGCACGGCCAAGGGGTCGCGGATCGCGTACACGGTGTCCTTGATGAGGAGAACGAGGGAGTAGGCCCCCACGAGAACGTTCGTGAACTCGCGGAGCGCGCGGTCCACGTCCCCGGTCTGCGCGATCTCGTTCGCGAGGAGGCGCACGATCACCTCGCTGTCCGAGGAGGACATGAACGCCCACCCCTTCTTCTGGAGCCCCTCCTTGAGTTCCATCGCGTTCACGATGTCGCCGTTGTGGGCGAGGGCGATGTCTCCGATGCTCGTCTGGCACGTGATCGGCTGCGCGTTCTCCACGACGGATGTGCCCGTCGTCGAGTACCGGACGTGCCCGATCCCCGCCGTCCCCGTGAGCGCGTCGAGGTCGTCCTTCGTGAACACCTCGTGTACGAGCCCCATCCCGCGGCGCGCCCGAATCTCCCCGTCGTAGACGGCGATCCCCGCGCTCTCCTGTCCGCGGTGCTGCAGGATGCGGAGCCCGAAGTACAGGTTCGGGGCGACCGGCTCCTTCCCCTGGATCCCGATGATCCCGCACTTCTCCGTGGGTTTCACGGCGCCCAACCCGTCCGCCAGGTCGGCCGCCATGGTCAATGCTCCTTCGCCCACCGAAAGTCGCGCCGCCGGGCCGTGGCGCCGAACCCGCATGAGGCGCACCGCCGGTCCCGCACGTTGTACGAATGGCGCCCGCAGCGACGGCACCGGATGTGGGTCTTCTTGACGCCTTTCTTCCCGAGGGCGGCGGTGCCTTTCGACACGGGTCACCTCACGGCGACACGTAGATGACGTTGTCCCCGCGCACGATCGCGAGGTCGACCTTGCGCTGGGTCTCGCTGTTCAGAAGTTCCTCCGCGTTCTTGAGGACGAGGTTCATGTGGGGATCGAACCCCTCGAGGACCCCGCGGTACCCGCGGCCTCCCTTCAGCTCGACCATGACGTTGCTGTTGATGCTCTGGTTGAGCAGGGACAGAGGCTTCAGCATCGAGTCCTCACGCGCAGATACTGGGCGGCGAATATAAACCTATGCGGTTTTCCGATTGAGCGATCCCACCCGTGCACGGGTTGAGGGCGCGAACGCCCGCCGCGCGGCCCACCGAGACGCGTCCTCAGACCTTGGCAAGGAGTGCGCGCAGGACGTCGTCCGCATTGGTGTACTTGCCCTCAGGAAGGGTCTTCGCGAACCAGTCCCGATCCTCTTTCGGGTAGTCCGACATGTTGTTGCATGCCGCTATGACCGCCTTCCTGTCCGCCGGATACATGACGTCGTTCTTCAGGTGTCCCAATTCCGTCGCGAGGTTGCTCATCCAGTCGCCCCCGTCCCGGGACCGTCGAACCGGTATTAAGGATTTCGCCCGTCGGGGCCACGACGCCTCGCGCCCCGTCGCGGTTAAGAGGGGTGCGCGTTCTTTCGCATCCATGGCCGCCGAACGCGCGATTCCGACGAAACACGGATCGATGACGCTCGAGCAGCTCGCCGAGATGCAGCCCGGGATGGCGCGCCTCATGGTCGAGTACGCGCAGCGGTTCTGGACGATGTACTACGCGGCGAAGGCGGGGAACTGGCCGCTCGCGACGTACATGCACTCGGAGATGATGAAGCTCGGCAAGATCGTTCCCGTCGTGCGACCGAAGTACGCGGACGGGATCGCGGAGTTCGAGCGCGGCTTCATGGACCCGCTCCTGGCGGCGATCACCGCCGGGGACTGGGCCGCCTTCGACGCCGCGTACCGACGCGCGATCGGCGGCTCCGACACGTATCACGATCGATTCGCGAAGCCGTTCATCCGGTTCCGCCTGCCGCCGGCGCCGCCGCCAACGCTGGAGATGGATCCGGGCGAGTCGACGACGCGCGCATGACCGCGACCCTTTTCTAGAGGCCCTCGTTCCGGTTCGGCGGCGCTCGGATGCAGCACGTGATCCTCGGGAAAGGCGGCCCGAAGGTGTCCGCGATCGGCCTCGGGATGTGGCAGGCGGGAGGCACCGCGTGGGGCGCCGACGTCACGGACGACAACTGTCTGGCGGCGATGCGGCGCGCGCACGAGCTCGGCGTGAACCTCATCGACACCTCCGAGGTCTACGGGCAGGGGCACAGCGAGGAGGTGATTGGGCGCGCGATCCGGGAACTCGGGCGCGACGACCTCGTGATCGCGACGAAGGTGGCGGGCGCCCATCTGCGCGAGGAGTACGTGGCCCGCGCGTGCGACGCCAGCCTGAAACGCCTGGGGATCTCGGAGATCGACATCTACCAGATCCACTGGCCCGACCCGTGGGATCAGGCTCCTCTGGGCGCGACGATGAAGGCCCTCGAGACGCTCCACCGCCAGGGCAAGATCCGCCACATCGGGGTGAGCAACTTCGCGGTCCGCGACCTCGCCGAGGCGAGGGCCGCGCTCTCCCGGACGGACATCGTGGAGAACCAGGTCCATTACTCCCTGCTCCATCGGACCGTGGAGGCCGAGGTGCTCCCGTACTGCGCGAAGGAGGGAATCGCGGTCCTCCCGTGGAGCCCGCTCGAGAAGGGCATCGTGACCGGGAAGTACCACGCCGACCACAAGCCGAGCGACGAGATCCGGAAGGGGAGCCGGATGCTGCGCGACGAGAACCTCGCGGAGATCCGGACGCTCGTCGAGACGCTGAAGACCGTGGGGGCGAGGCACGGGAGGACGCACGCGCAGGTCGCGCTGAACTGGCTCATGCGGCAGCCCGGGACCCTCGTCCCCATCCCCGGCGCGAAGTCCCCCGCCCAGGCCGAGGAGAACGCGGGTGCCGCGGGATGGTCGCTCCCGCCGGCGGACGTCCGGGCGATCACGGAGGCGTCGAACGCCCTCCGGCTCGACCTCTTCTAGGATCAGCGAGGGCCGCAGTGCGGGGGGCAGGATTCGAACCTGCGAACCCCTGCGGGACGGGATCTTAAGTCCCGCGCCGTTGGCCGGGCTTGGCTACCCCCGCGGCCGACGCATCCGGCGCGCGCTAAATGAACGTTCCCTGCCCCATCCGCCCGGCGAGAAGGCTCCCGGCGGGGAGGCGCATCGTCGCGCGCTCCTCTCCGAATCGCAGGTCGATCTCCACGGTCTCCCCGGGTGCCGCGCGGACCTCCGGGGAGAGGCGGTCGTGCACGAGACGCCGGACGAGGCGGCGACGGAAGTCGCGCAGGCGGCGCGGCGCAGTCCGTTCCATCGAGGATGCGAGGGAGCCGGGATAGTACCGCCGGTAGCGGCCGTCCACGATGCGGACGATGAGCCCCGCCGAGAGGAGCGCTCGGATCGGACGTTGCGCGGTCGCTCGCGTGACCTTCGCCGCAAGCTCCGCCGCGGTGAGACCGGGAGTCGCGAGCACAAATTGGAGGATGCTCGCCGCATCGGCTTCGCTCAGCGCCGCCAGGCCCGCGGCCTCCGTCGCCTCGAGCCCCAGAGACGCCGCATGGAACACCACCCGGCGACCCTGGCGCATCGGTTGCACGTAGCCGGCCTCCACGAGCTTCCGCAGATGCCACGCCGCCGTCGGATCGCTCACCTCGAGCGCCCGGGCGACTTCCCCGGTCGTCGCGCACGGGCGCCAGGCGACGTACTCGAACACGCGCCGCCGGTTCGAGTTCATCAGGGCGGACCACGCCGCGACGCCTTCCTCCACGGACGAGTCCTCGGAGACGGCGGCCCTCAGCGCCTCGCCCAGCTTCGCCACGTCAATCCCCCAGGCCGTACTCCTCGAGGACCAGGGCGAGGACCTCGAGCGGATCGACCTCGTCCGCGGCCTCCGTGGCCAGCGACCCCACCGTGCGCGTGAGGTTCGCGAGCGACTTCGCATTCAGCGTCTCCGGGTCGAGACGGTCGAGGACGGCCTTGACCTCCGCCTCGACCTTCGCGCGGTCCGCCTTCGACCGCGGGGCCTCCGCGACCCGCCGCACGAACAAGCCCGCGCCCTTCACGATCCCGTACGGATGCCAGTACCGGGAATGCTTCGAGTTCCGGCACTTGATGATCTTCAGCTCCCGCTCCTCGGGATGCCCGTGGCTCGCGTACCGGAGGTGGATCACGTTGTCCGCCAGGTACATGGGGATGATGAGGTCCGGCGCGGACAGGTCGCCCACGACCCCGTGCTCCTCGAGCGTGCACAG
>DATEUK010000081.1:0-29653 GCA_035283165.1 Thermoplasmata archaeon | reverse complement strand
CTCGCCCTCCTTTGCGAGAATCCGAAGGACGGTCCCCGTGTACGGGGAGGGGAGCTGGACGGTGACCTTGTCCGTCATCACCTCGACGAACAGCTGCTCCTCCTTGATCGGGTCCCCTTCCTTCACGAGCCATTTCGTGATCTCGCCCTCGTGGACGCCCTCGCCGATGTCGGGCAGTTTGAATTCTTTCGGCATGGGGATCCCCGCGCGGCCGTTCGAAACCGGGAGTCCGTATTTAGGGATTTGCAGACCCGCGCAATGACGTATCGGGGTCGGGAATCGCTCCACAAGGCTTATCCGAGGGTGGGTTGAGCGCTCGGGAAGTCCCTCAGGAGACCAGTCTCATGAGCACAAGTCGCTTCGAGACGAGCAGCGGGCGGACCGTGTGGGGTCGTGGTGCATTCGGGATCGCGCTCACCTTGGGCCTCGCGTTCCTTGCCCCCGCCCTCGCGCCGTCGGCATCGGCCTCGCACAACACGCAGGTCCTCCGCGTGTCGCAGGGGTTGCCCTCCCTGGAGCAGAACCCCAGCGTCGCGTTCGGTCCGTCCGGGGAGGTCTACGTCGCCTATCTTCGGGTCGCCGGGCCCTCGCGGGACATCCTTCTCCGCGCGGACTCCGACGGCTGGGCCTCGGACGGGGCACCGGTATGGAACACGCTGACGACGGTGAACGACAACGCAGGCACCGCGGACGGGTCGGCATTCTCGAATGTGCCAATCGCGGTGGGTCCTACGGGGTCGATTTACGTCGCTTGGGTGGATAGCCGGGACCTGCCCACGACGGGCCTCGACGTCCGAGTCGCAAGGAGCGACAGCCAGGGGAACTCGTTCGGGTCGAGCATCCGGGTGAGCAACACGGCGGTGGCCAACTCCGAGACATACCCTTCGGTCGCCGTCGGCCCCTCCGGAACGGTGTACGTCGCCTGGCAGGATGACCGGGACGGGATGGCGGACGTGTTCTTCTCGTCGTCGTCCGACCAGGGGCAGACCTGGAGCGCGAACGTAAAGGTGAACGATGCGAGCGGGTTTACCGAACAGCGGTACCCAAGGATTGAGGTGGACGCCCAGGAGCGGGTGTTCCTCGTCTGGTCGGACTTCAATTTGCCGAACAACCGCGTCCTGTTCGACGTGTCCACGGACGGCGGGGCGTCGTGGGGCACCGACAGGGAGATCGGGACTCCGGGGAACAACTGGTTCGCCGATCTCGCTGTGGACGAGGAGGGCAACCTCCACGCGGCGTTCCAGTCGGACCGCGCGACCGACCGGGGCGTCTACTACACGCGTTCCTACGATCGAGGCGTCACATGGTTCCCGGACGGGCGGGTGAACGACGTCCCGATGGGCGGCGATCCCGTTCCCCGCGTGACCACATGGTCCGGCGGATGGGTGTTTATCGAGTGGACCAGCAACGCGCCGGCGGGGGAACTGAACTATGCGATTTACTCCGAGGACGGCAGTCAATTCGTAGCCCGAGGCGGTGCCCCCGGGTTGCCCGCATTCCGGTACGACATCGCGGCGGATGCGAGTGGGAACGTCTTCCTGACCTGGCACCGCGACGACGGCGGCGGGAACCACGAGGTCTACGCGACGTGGCTCGACCTCACGCCGCGGATGCCGGATGGGTTCCGTGCGGTCGTCGCCGGAAGCGCGATTTCGCTTTCCTGGAACCCCAACAGCGAACAGGATCTATCGGGATATTCCCTCTGGAGATCCGGACCGAGCAGCGGGCAGCAGTTGATCGCGACGGTTCCTGCGGGCGTGACGTCGTATGTCGATGCGGGTCGAACGGACGGGACGTGGTCCTACTATCTCGCCGCCAACGACCGTCAGGGCCACTCGAGCCCAAACGCGTTCGCGGAGGCGGTCGTCGGGCTCACGACGGACGACCGGCTCGATGCGCTCCAGTCGCAGCTCGATGCGCTCCAGGGGAACCTGACGGATCTGATGAACAAGAGCCTGGAGCTGGAAACCGATTTGGATGACGCGGGCAACGCGATCAGCGAACTGAGGAGACAGCTCGGGGCCACCCAGAACCTGTTGGTGGTCCTGCTCGCCATCGCCATCGTGCTCAGCACGTTGAGTCTCGTCATCGGACTCCTTCTCCGAAAGCGCTGATGCGAGCCGCCCTAGGGAACGGGAGCGAAGCCTGGTCTAGAAGCCCATGGCCTTTTCGATGGCCGCAAGTACGCGGTCCGCGTTCGGCATGTACACGTCCTCGAGCGTGTAGGGGAAGGGGGTGTCGAAGCCGGCGACGCGGAGGATGGGCGCCCGCAGGTACTCGATCGCCCGCTCCGCGATCTGCGCGCTGATTTCCGCGCCGAACCCCGCGGTCTTCGGAGCCTCGTACACGACGACCGCGCGCCCCGTCTTCTTCACGCTGCCCAGGATCGCCTCCAGGTCGAAGGGCACGAGCGTCCGCAGGTCGACGACGTCGCATTCCCAACCCTTCTCCGCCGCCCGTTTCGCCGCGTCGAGGCACACGTGCGTCATGTACCCCCAGGCGAACAAGGAGACGTCCTTCCCCTCGCGCCGGAGGGCCGCCTTCCCGAGCGGGACGGTGTGCTCCCCCTCCGGGACCTCCTCACGGAACGCGCGATAGATCTTCTTCGGCTCCAGGAACAGGACAGGGTCCGGGTCTCGGATCGACGAAATCAGGAGGCCTTTCGTGTCCGGCGGCGTGCTCGGGACGACGACCTTCAGGCCCGGCGTGTGGCAGAAGTACGCCTCGCTCGACTGGCTGTGGTAGAGACCGCCCTTGATCCCGCCCCCGTACGGGGTCCGGATCACCATCGGCACCGTGTACTGCCCGCCGGACCGGTAGCGCATCTTCGCGGCCTCGCTCACGATCTGGTCGAAGCCGGAGTAGATGAAGTCCATGAACTGGATCTCGGGCACGGGACGCAGGCCGTAGAGCGCCATGCCGATCGCGGTCCCAATGATCCCGCCCTCCGCGAGGGGCGTGTCGAACACGCGGTCCGGGAACTCGTCGATGAGGCCCTCCGTGCAACGGAAGACGCCGCCGTTGCGCCCGATGTCCTCGCCGAGGAGGACGACGCGGTCGTCGCGGCGCATCTCCTCGCGGAGCGCGTTGTTCACCGCTTGGACGAGGTTCATCGGCGGCATCGCGGACCCCCGAACCCGGCACGGGCCAAAAGGCTTGTGAGCGTCATCGGCCGCCCCTCACCTCCCGGAGGTCGCGGAGCTGCTCGTCGAGGTGCCAAGGCACGCCCTCGTACACGTCCGTGAACATCGCATCCACCGCGGGTGGCGGTGCCGCCTCCACGGCGTGCACGGCCTCCGTGATCGCATCGTCGAGCTCCTGGTGCAGGCGCTTCTCCGCGTTCGAGTCCCAGATGCCCCTCGCAACGAGATGGTTCCGCATCACATCCACGGGGTCCCGTTTCCGCCACGGTTCGACCTCCTTCTCGTCGCGGTACCGCGTCGGGTCGTCCGACGAGGAGTGCGGGCCCAGGCGATACGTGACGGCCTCCACGAGGGTCGGCCCCCCGCCGCCCCGCGCCTTCCGCTGCGCCGCGCGAACGGCGGAGACCACCGCCAAGGCGTCCATCCCGTCCACGCGGATGCCCTCGAAGCCGTACGCGGCCGCCTTCTGCGCGATCGTCTCCGTGGCCGTCTGCTTCCGCACGGGGACGGAGATCGCCCACTGGTTGTTGTTGCAGAGGAACACGACGGGCGCGCGGAACACGCCCGCCATGTTCATCCCTGTGTGGAAGTCGGCGGTGCTCGTCCCCCCGTCGCCGAAGTAGACGAGGCACACGATCGGGTCGTTCCGGATCCGTGCGGCCCACGCGGCGCCCACGGCGAGCGGGATCTGCGAGCCAACGACGGAGGAGATCGACATGAAGTTCCCGGCGCGGTACACGTAGTGGCACGGCATCTGCCGGCCCTGGATCGGGTCCTGCGCGTTCCCGAAGAACTGCGCGATCATCTCCCTCAGGGGCATCCCCCGGACGAGCGCAGCGCCCGGCTCCCGGTACTGCGGGAAGATCCAGTCCCGCGGATCCATCGCGAACGCCGCGCCGACGATCGCGGCCTCCTGCCCGACGCTCGGTCCGTAGAAGCCGATGCGCCCCTGTCGCTGGAGGCTGAGCATGCGCTGGTCGAGCGTGCGCTCCAGGAGCATCCCTCGATACAGGGAGATCAACTCGTCCCGCGAGAGGTTCGGGTCCGTCGCGGGATCCGCGCGGCCGTCGTCCGTGATGACGCGCAGCAGGTCGCCCATGAACAACTCCCGCACGAACGCCGTTCGGATGGAGGGCCGCGACATAAGGGTTGCGCAGGCGAAGGGATTTGTGGCGGCGGCGGTTCCGCGCGCCGTGGGCGAGCGGCGGGGGTACGCGGCGATCCTGACCGCATCGTTCTTTTTCGGGGCATCCGCGTCCGTTGGGACGCTCCTGATGGCGGGGCCGGGGGCCGTGTCGCCGTTCGCTGCCGTCGTCGTCGCGTCCGGGGTCTCGGCGCTCGCGTTCGTGCCGTTCGCGTTCCGGGACGTCCCAAGGCGCAAGGACTGGCGATTCGTCTTGGTGTGGGGGATCAACGGCGGGGCATTCGCGCCCCTCCTCTGGTTCGTGGGCCTGACGCTGACGACGCCGACGGACGCCGCCCTCCTTGCGAACATGGAGGCCCTCTGGACCGTCGCGTTCGCGTACGTTTTCCTCCACGAGCGCATCCCCCGCCGCGGGTACGTGGGCATCGCGGCGCTCCTCGTGGGAGCCGTGGCAGTCACGACGAGCTTCGACTTCGTGAACCTGACGTTCCTCGAGAACCTCCTGGGGAACACGCTCCTCATCCTCTCGTCCCTGTGTTTCGGCATCGACAACAACATGTCCCGCGTCTTGGTGCAGAGGTACGACCGTCGCGCGATCCCGTTCTACAAGCTCGTGATCGGGCTCGCGGTCCTCGTCCCCCTGTCCCTCGCCCTCGGAGCGCCCTACGCTTTCTCCCCGTACCACGCGTCTCTCGTGGTGGTGCTCGGGATCATGGGAGTCACCCTCGTCATCTGGTTCTTCTACATCGCGTTCCAAGAGATCGGGGCGATGCGGGCCGGGGCGATCATCTCGACGAGCGCGTTGTTCGGCGTGGCGGTGGCGTTCGCGGTCTTCGGCACCCCGCCGACCGCAGTGCAGCTCGGCGGTGGACTCCTCATGGTGGCGGGTGCGTTCCTCACGTCCGAGTGGACGCCGAAATTCCGAGGGGCGAAGGGGTAACGTTCATCCCCGGACGCCCCATCGCTTTGGTCTCATGCCGATGGCGGAGACGCCTTTCTCCACAGTTGCGACGCTCGCAACCAAACTCGCGGCGAACTCGAAGCGTCTCGAGAAGCGCCGCCTGATCGCGGAATACCTCTCCTTCCTGCGGCCCGACGAGATCCCGCCCGCGGTCCTTCTCCTCGTGGGCAAGATCTTCCCGGAACGGGAACAGAAGGCGCTCAACGTCGGCTGGGCCACGCTCCGGAAGGCGCTCGGGGACACCCGCCAGAGCACGCTCGTCCCGAACCCCATGACGATCCTCGAGGTCCAGCGCGCGTTCAACGCGATCGCCGCCACGGCGGGGAAGGACAGCGTCGCAAAGAAACGTCGGATGCTGGAGGGCCTCTTCGGGCGCACGTCGCCGCCGGAGCGGGATTGGCTGCTGCGGAGCATGTTCGTGGACATGCGGATCGGCGTGAACGACGGGGTCATGCTCGAGGCGCTCGCAGACGCCGCCAACGTCGACGCCGACCTCGTGAGGCTCGCGCACATGTTCACCGGGGATCTGGGCCGCACCGCGGCGATCGCGGTCCTCAAGGGCGAGCCCGGGCTTCGGGCGCTGAGCCTGCGCCTCTTCACGCCCATGAAGCCGATGATGGCGGAGATGGCGGGCGACCTGCGGGAGGTGCTCGACGAGCATGGCGGCGAGACCGCGCTCGAGTTCAAGTTCGACGGCGCGCGCATCCAGATCCACAAGCGGGGCGACGACGTGCGCGTGTTCAGCCGCCGCCTGACCGACGTCACGGCGAGCGTGCCCGAGGTCCTCGAGATCGCGCAGGGCCTCCGCGCCGAGGAGGTCCTCGCGGAAGGCGAGGTCATCGCCCTCGACGCGCGAGGGAGGCCGCGTCCGTTCCAGGACCTCATGCGGCGCTTCCGCCGCGTGCACGAGATCGAAGAGCTGCGGCGCGAGATCCCGCTCCGCCTGTATCTGTTCGACCTCATGTACAAGGACGGCGAAGTGCTCATCGGAAGGCCCTACCGGGAGCGGTGGGACCTCCTCGCCTCCCTCGTCCCCGCGGACCTGCTCGCGCGGCGAACGCTTGCGCGGACCGTTCCCGAGATCGAATCTTTTCTGCACGAGGCGCTTGAGGCGGGCCACGAGGGGCTCATGGCGAAGGCGCTCGAATCCGACTACGCGCCCGGCAAACGGGGGAAGAAGTGGTTCAAGATCAAGCCCGTGGAGACTCTCGACTGCGCGATTGTGGCGGCGGAGTGGGGCCACGGGCGGCGGGTCGGGACGCTGAGCAACGTCCATCTGGCGGTGCGGGGCGGACCGACGGGCGAATGGGCGATGATCGGGAAGACGTTCAAGGGCCTCACGGACGCGGAACGGGTCGCGATGACGGAACGCCTGCAGGCGCTGCAGGTCTCCGAGGACCGGTGGATCGTGCACGTACGGCCCGAAATCGTCGTCGAGATCGGCTACAACGAGATCCAGCGGTCGCCCAACTACCCCTCGGGCTTTGCGCTCCGATTCGCGCGGATCACCCGCATCCGCGAGGACAAGGGCCCGGGGGACGTGGACTCGTACGAACGGCTCCAGGCGTTGTATCAGAGACAGTTCGAGCGCAAGGGGGCGGCGATCTCGGAACCCTGATCACTCCATGACCCGGAAGTTCCGGAGACCTCCGAGGAAGCCCAGGACCGTGCCGACGATGAACCCTCCGCCGCCCGCGAAGCCGACGACGCTGAACACGAGCGCGAGCAGGCTACCGTTCTTCCGGTTCTTCTGGGAGATCATCCACCCGCCCGCGGTCACGAGGAGGCCAGACGCGATCGAGATCACGCCGACGACCGTGTATCCTCCCAGCGCATTGATGAGATCGAGGATCGGCCCCGGGGGAACGAGGGGCACGAGGTTCGCGAGGTCGAGCACGCCCTGGATCAAGATCAGCAACCCGCCGAGCATGACGACAAGGGACATGGCGATTCCTGGTGCGCGCGAGAGGGCTACGCCTACAAAACCGTTCGGATTCCGTTTGTAGAATTTGTAAACAAGAATGTATATATATTCTCCCGGCGAATGTCCACGCTGGATGAAGTCGCGACGCGCGGCCGTGGAGCCCGTCCCGACCGCCGACGGCCCGGGCCCGATCCCCTCGTTTGCCTCCGCGAAGCGCGAGATCCTGCTCCACCTGAAGCGGGAGGGCGAGGCGGACCTCGAAGGACTCAGCCGCGCCTTGGGCATCTCGAGGATGGGGGTGTACCGGCACGTCAAGGACCTCGAGCACGGGGGCCTCGTGGAGCGGACCTCGAAGCGCACGGGAGTTGGCCGGCCGCGGCTGTCGCTCCATCTCGCCCCGGGTGCCTCGACGATCTTCCCGAAGGCGTATGCATCCCTCACCTGCTCGGTCCTCCAGTTCCTCGAGGACAAGATGGGTCGCAAGGCCGTCGAGGACGCGCTCCGTGGCCGCCAGAAAGCGGTCCTCCGCTCGTACACGCCGCAGGTCAGCGCGTCCGACCTGGCGGGCCGCGTCCATCAGCTCGCGAAGCTCCGAAGCGACGAGGGCTATATGGCGGAGGCCCGGGGCGCCCGCGGAGGTTCGTTCGAGCTGCTCGAGTACAACTGCCCGATCCTCGCGGTCGCCGAGCAGTATGGGGAGGCGTGCGAGGTGGAGAACGAACTGTTCCGTCGGATCCTGAGGGCAGAGGTGGACACGACGCACCGCGTCGTCGCCGGAGATCACGTGTGCCGGTTCCTGATCCGACCGAGACCGGGGGGCGCGCCGGAGTGAAGCCGCCGGAGGGGTTCACGACGGATTGGCGGCGGATGGTCCGCGGGAGCTACATCGCGGTCGACTGCGATCCCGCGACGGCCTCGCTCACGCTATCCCACCACCTCGATGGAAACGGGACGCCCCCGCCGTTCCGCCACGACCTCGCGTCGGGCGCCGCGCTGAACTGGGTGGCGAGCGAGCTGCGGGACGAGTACGGCCGTGGCGCGAGGCACGTGTACAACAACCACTTCGACGTCGACGGGTTTCTGGCGGCGTGGGTGGCGCTGAACCCGGACGAGGCGGTCCACCACCGCGACGCGATCCTGGCGGCGGCCGCCAGCGGGGACTTCGCGGAATGGACGAACGACCGCGCGGTGCAGTTCGCGATCCTCGGGGAGTGGATCGACGACCCGAAGTACTCCGCGGTCGCGCGGCGCGCGCTCGACCTGAAGGAACGGTCCTCAGACGAGGCGATGTACGACGCCGTGTTGGCGGAGCTCCCGGGCCTGCTGTACCATCCGGAGAACATGGAGGAGCTGTGGCGCCCGCTCTACGAGGACATCCGCCGCCAGGTCCATCTCTTCGAGACCGGGGAGGCGCAGGTGCGGGAACATGCGGACGCGCACCTCTCCGTGGTCGAGACGCCGCGCGTGCTCCGGCCTCGGGCAGTGATAGCGAAGGCGCGAGGCGACCGCCTTCTCCAGTCCGTCCACGCCGGAGGAGGCCACATGTACTTCTTCCGCTACCGCCCGTACCTCGGATACCGGATTGTCTCGCGGCCCGTCACGCAAACCGTCAGCGCCTCCGAACTCGCCCGCCGACTTAACCGCGCATGGCCGACGGAGGGGGAGCGGTGGGTCGCGCGCGGATGGTGGGACCGCGAGGTGATGCTTACCGCCAAGGACGGGAAGAAGACGGTGCCGCGGACCCCTCCGGAGGTCGCGGTCCCGATCTTCGAGGACGTGCTGCGCAGCCTCGATGGCAGCACGAGCGCGGAGGGCGCGCGACCCTCCATGGCGGCCCGATCCTGACCGGACCCGAGCCCTTTAAACCGCCACATCCCGTTCGCCCCGCCATGCGGAGGTTGGGTGTTTTCCTGGCGGTCTTGGCGCTGGCGCTGTTGTTCGTGCCGACGCAGGCGTCGGCGCATGTCAAGCCGAACGAACGCGTCCTCCTCGTGGACTCCTCGGGTGTGGTCGGTGGGTTCGCGAACGTGCAGGTGAACGCGAACCACGGGCTCCGGCTCGTGATTGCCCTCAAGCACGTGCAGCCGACGACGACGTACACGGTGTGGCTCGTGAACTGCGCATTTCCCACGGGCGTTCATCCTTGCCTTCCGGGCCCGCTGACGTCCACGCACCCGTTCGGCGCGCGGTCGGCGCCCGGCTGCCCCTTCAGCAGCGGCGCGGGCCCCCTCACGACGATTCGCACGAACGTCGCGGGGAACGGGAACAGCGCCGCGATCCGTGTGAACCTCCAGAGCATCCCGGCGGGGACGTACTACAACCACATCGACGTCGCTCCCACGCCCTGCCACCCCGCGGGGGCACAGCTGCCAGGGGTGTTCACGACCGCCACAGGGTTCAGCTTCACCGTCTAGTCCCCTTTGCCGGCGGTAGTTCCGGACCCCTCACCCTCCCATTTATATCCCGCCCCCGCATGGCTTTCCTCCCATGGCGCGCGCGGTCTGGTCCGGGGCGATCACGTTCGGCCTCGTGAACATCCCCATCAAGGTGTACGGCGCCACGGAGGAGAAGGACCTCCGCTTCACGACGCTCCACGCGACCTGCAAGACGCCCCTCAAGCGCCCCTACATCTGCCCCGTCTGCAACACGCCCGTCGAGTCGAAGGACATGATCAAGGGCTACGAGTACGGGAAAGGAAACTACGTCCTTCTCTCGGACGAGGAGATGGACTCGGTCGAGGTCGAGACGAGCAAGGCGATCTCCGTCCTCGGCTTCGTGGACGTGGACGAGATCGGCCCGCTGTTCTACGAGAAGTCCTACTACCTCGGGCCCGAGGAGACGAGCGTGAAGCCGTTCGAACTCCTCCGCCAGGCGCTCGTGCGGACGGACAAGGTCGCGGTCGCACAGGCGACGCTGTGGAAGAAGGAGCACCTCGTCGCGCTCCGCCCGGTCGGGAGAGGCCTTGTGCTCACGGTCCTGTTCTACGAGAACGAGGTGAAAGGCGCGCCCGAGATCCCCATGACCCGTCCCCTCGTGATCGCGGACGAGGAACTCGACCTCGCGACGAAGCTCATTGGGGAGCTCACGATGGAGTTCGACGCCGCGAAGTACCGGGACCGGTACCGGGAGGCCCTCCTCAACATGATCGAGGCGAAGGTGGCGGGGAAGGAGGTGCAGGTCGCGCCTCGGGTCGAGGTCGCGCCGACGCAGGACCTGATGGCCGCGCTCCGCGCGAGCCTCCAGGCGGTCAAGAAGGCGTGAGGCAGGGCCGTGCCCTAGGGACCGATGTACCTCACCCCCGCTCTCCCCTTGAAGTCGGCGTCTCCCGTGACCACGGAGGCGTCGAGGGCCCGGCCCGTCGCCAGCACGATGCTGTCCGCGAGGGCCATCTTCTCCTCCAACTTGACCCGTGCCGCGGAAACGGCGATGTCCGCGTCGAGGGACACCACGAGGCAGCGATTCACCACCTCGGCCCTCTTCGCCTCGGCGGCGGTCCCGTCGTAGGCGCGGAGGACCCAATGGTACAGTTCCGCGAGGTTTACTGCCGAGACGATTGCCTCATCCTCTCCCTCGATGAACGCGGCGGCCGCTTTCGCATGACGGGCACCCCGCCAGTACTCGATCCAGACCCAGGAGTCAATCAAAACGGTCGCGTTTCTCCCTCCGGAAAGGTGGCAGCTCGGGCAAGGACCCCATCGTGCTCTTCGTCATGCGCTTCGTCTTTGCGATGAGGGACCGGATGACCTGATTGTAGCTTGAGGCCCGCTCGGAGCGCTTGAGGATTTCCAGGAGGCGCTGGGTCTCGCCGTCGATCTGAATCGTGGTCCGCTTCCCCGTTGCAGCCATGTCTATGCTATGGTCTTATAGATATATAATCTATGGTCCCCCAGTTCGTCTTCCCGAGGCCGCGAACCGGCGGACGTGGCGCCCAGAGGTTCCTGGAGGAAAATGGGGAGTCTCGACCTATGCAGGGAGGCCTCGTCCGCCAGGCGCAGCTATTATTCCCTTTGAAGCTTACGGCCGACTTGTAACCTCCCACGGCGGCAGCAGGACGCGCGGCCGGGGTAGTCCAGCAGGATCGACATGACGGAACTGTGGGGCCTCTCGATCCACCCGATGCTCACGCTGAAGGAGGAGACGCCGTTCACGGATCCGGCGTGGATCTTCGAGGTCAAGTGGGACGGGACGCGGGCTCTTTGCTTCTACGAGGATGGGAAGTTTAAGCTCCAGAACCGCCGGCTATACGACACGACGTACCGGTACCCGGACGTCCGGATTGCCGCCAAGGCGAAACGCGCGATCTTCGACGGGGAGGTCGTGATCATGTGGGAGGGGAGGCCGAGCTTCGAGATGCTCCAGAGGCGGGAGCACCTCGCATCCGCGGAGGACATCGCCCGCATCGCGAAGAAGCTCCCCGCCACGTACGTCGCGTTCGACATCCTGTACCTCGACGGCCAGGACCTCACCGCGAAGCCGCTCATGGAGCGAAAGGAGATCCTCGCGGACGTCTTTGAGAACACGGAGAGCGCCGTCATCACGGATTACGTGGAACAGGAGGGCGAGGCGTTCTACCGCGTGTGTCGGGAGCGCGGGCTCGAGGGGATCATCGCGAAGCGGAAGGACTCCCGGTACCTGATCGGGAGGCGGGCCAGCGTGTGGAAGAAGATCAAGGCGCTGAAAACCGTGGACTGTGTGATCGCGGGCGTCACTGTCGGCGAGGGGAACCGCGCAGATACGTTCGGAGCGCTGATCCTCGGTCTGTACGACGAAGGTGGCGTCCTCCATTGCGTGGGTCGCGTGGGGACCGGCTTTGACCGGGGCATGGTCGAGCTCTTGGACCGTCGGTTGGCGGCGATTCAGGGCGACTTGCCCTTCCCCGAGCGCCCAGACCTAGCGGGCGAGGTCAAGTTCTGGTGCCGCCCGGAGATTGTCGCGGAAGTGGAGTACCTGATGTTCACTCCGGATGTGGCCTTGCGCGCTCCCTCGTTCCAGCGCCTGAAGGAGGACAAGGAGGCGCGGGAGTGCGTGTTCCCCCCCGACGCCCGCAGGCCCTCTGCCTAGGCCGGTGCGTTCTCGCCCGTTGGCAGTTCAGGAAGGTTCTCGGAGGGGCTCCCTACGGCGAAAACCCATCCCGGGCGATGGACGGGTGGGCGGTCAGGTAGATGCCGAAGAGCGCGAGCGCACTCCCGAGGACGACGAGACCGGTCGCCGGGCATGCCCCGCCCACGCATCCCGGGACCTCCCCGAGGAGCAGGAACGCGAGGATCGAAGCGCCCACCGGCTCTCCGAGGAGGCTCGTGGACACGACCGTCGCGTTCACGTGCCTCAGCGCGAAGTTGTACAGGGTGTGCCCGCCGATCTGCGAGACCACCGCCATCAGGAGGAGGACTCCCATCAGGGGCGCGAAATTCTGCGTGACGACGACGGGCGTGGCGGCGAGGGCGGAGAAGAGGAGCAGGAAGAGGACACAGAACGCGTATACGGTCGTCGCGTACGGCACGAGGTCCACGCGCTGGCGAAGCCGTCGACCCGCCAGAATGTACGCGCCCGCCGCGATACCCCCTAGGAAGGCGAGGGCGCTTCCGAGCAGCGTGTTCGTACCCTGCCCGAACTGTGCGGCGGCGATCATCCCGACGCCGACAAGGCCCAGCCCGATCCCGACCGCCATCCCGCGCGTGACCCGTTCCCGGAAGAGGACGTGCGAGACGAGGGCGACGAGAAGCGGGTGGGAGGTGACGAGGACCACGGACGTGGCCACGTCCACGAGCTGGAGGGACAGGATCCATGTGGCGAAGTGGGCGGCGAGGGCGAACCCCACGACCGCCATCAGACCGTAGTCCCGTGCGGCCAGCGTCCGGATCTGCCGTCCCGCCGGGGTGAGAAGGAGGGGCGCGAGGAGCAAGGTCGCGAAGCCGAGGCGGTACACCGCGATCACGAGGGCGGAGGCGCCGAGGTCGAAGCTCCACCGGATGAACACGGACGCGAAGGAAACCCCGACGATCGCGGCGAGGATCGCGGCCTGTGGGGCTCGGCGCACGCCCGGGGAGCGTCACCGGGCTATGTATCCTGTGCGGCCGGCGGTGGCTCTCCCTCAAAGGGCATATAGCCGGCCGGCCATCCCCCGACCCCCCTTCGGAGGTCCGTCCATGCGCGTGGAAGACATCAAGAAAGTGTGCGTCCTCGGCGCGGGCGCGATGGGCGCCGGCATCGCCCAGGTGTGCTCGCATGCGGGCTACGCCGTCGCGATGCGGGACGTCGAGCAGAGGTTCGTGGAGTCGGGGTTCCGGCGAATCCGAGTGCCTCTCTCGAAACGAGTTGAGAAGGGCAAGATGACGCAGGACGAGGTCGAGGCGATCCTGTCGCGAATCGAGGGCACGACGGACTTGGCCGCCGCCGTTTCCGACGCGCAGCTCGTCATCGAGGCGGTGCCAGAGAAGATGGACCTCAAGAAGATGGTCTGGTCTGACGTCGACCGGTTGTGTCCCCCGAGCGTCGTCTTCGCGTCGAACACATCCTCCCTCAGCATCACGGAGATGGCGTCGGCGACGAAACGCGCTCCGCAGTTCGTCGGGATGCACTTCTTCAACCCCGCGCCCGTCATGAAGCTCGTTGAGGTAATCCGCGGGAGCGAGACGACGAAACCGACGGTGGAGTTCGCGAAGGCGTTCTGCGTGAAACTCGGCAAGGAACCCGTCGAGGTAAGGGAGTCCCCAGGATTCGTCGTGAACCGCCTCCTCGTCCCGATGATGAACGAGGCGTTCAACCTCCTCCAGGAGGGCGTCGCAAGCCCCGAAGACATCGACAAGGCGATGAAGTTGGGAACGAACATGCCCATGGGCCCGTTCGAGCTCGCGGACTTCACGGGGCTGGATATCGGCCTCGACACGATGGAAACGTTACACCGAGAGACGGGCGACTCGAAGTTTCGCCCCTCGCCCCTGCTCCGCCAGTACGTTCGTGCGGGAAGGCTTGGCCGGAAGGCGGGGAGAGGCGTATACGACTACAGCCAATCCCCGTGAGGCTTGGGAGCGGCCTGCTGGGGTCCGGCTTCCCGCACGGACTAGACGCCGAGCTCGGGGACCTCGAACTCCTCTTGAAGGTCGATGATCACCTGCTCCAGCACCTGCTCGAACGTCCCGCCGCGGTACTCCCGGATTCCACCGAGTTCGCTCTGGACCTTCGCTAGGTAGTTGTCCGCGTGTCGGACAATCTCGACGGCCGCAAGAGACTCTTCCATGGGGAAGCCCGCCTTGAGCGGACGCGTATCTGGATTCCCTATATAATCGTTATTCGGAGACTTCGCATCGTGAGAACATTCGCGACGGTCGCACCAATCTTTATAACCGGGCCCCAATTGGTCGAGGCTACCGCGGGAACCAGCAGGTGCACGATTGGGGAACATCCGGCCGACCTACATCAAGCGCGTCGCCGTCGAGCTTGTTCGGCAATTCCCTGACGCGTTCACGGCGGACTTCGACCACAATAAGGCGAAGGTGACGGAGCTGACGGACGTGTCCACTTCCAAGATGCGGAACCGGATCGCGGGCTATGTGACCCGGTATCGAGATCGGGCGCAGATGTGACCGCAGATTGCCTGGGCGCGGTCGCGCGGGCCCCGCGGCGGTAGGACACGCGATGGAACTGGCGGTTGAGACGCGGGCATTGACCAGGGTCTTCACGTCGAAGCGAAAGCTCCTGCGCCGCCGCCGTGCCTCCGAGGACGGGTCGGAGGGTCCGGTCACCGCCCTCGACGGCGTGGACACGGAGATCCGAGCCGGTGAGCTCTTTGGCCTCCTCGGCCCGAACGGGGCGGGAAAGACCACGCTCATCAAGATCCTCGCGACCCTTTTGCTTCCGACGTCGGGCATCGCGAAGGTCGCCGGGTTCGACGTGACGAAGGATGCGTTCCCAATCCGCACGCGCATCAACATGGTGAGCGGCGGGGAGACCAGCGGATACGGGCTGCTGACGACGCGCGAGAACATCTGGATGTTCTCCCAGTTCTACGGGGTGTCGAGCAAGGTCGCGAAGGCGAAGATCGACGAACTCCTCCACACATTCGGCCTGTGGGAGAAGCGGAATGCGAAGGTGCGCACCCTCTCGAGCGGCCAGCGCCAGAAGATGAACATGGTCCGGGGCTTTGTAACGAACCCGGAAATCCTGTTCCTGGACGAGCCCACGCTCGGGCTCGACGTGAACGCCTCCCGTGTGATCCGCGACTATGTAAGGAACTGGGTCAAGACGAACAAGGACAAGACGGTCCTCCTCACGACGCACTACATGATGGAGGCGGACGAGATGTGCGACCGCCTCGCGATTATCGACCACGGGCGCATTCTCGCGGTGGACACCCCGGAGAACCTCAAGCGGCGGCTGAAGAAGGACACGACCTTCCGGATCGAGGTGGACCCGCTCAAGGACACGACGACGCTGAAGGGGATTCCCGGCGTGAAGAACTTCAGCCTCACGAACGACGACGGTGCGAGCGTCTCGAAGCTCACGTTCATCCTGGAGGACGAGGCGGCGGTGAGCGACATCGTGAGCGAGGTCGTCCGCCAGGGCTCGAAGATCCACTACCTCCAGAAGTCGGAGCCGACGCTCGAGGACGTGTTCATCAGCATCGTGGGGAGGGCGCTCGAATGACGACGACGGTCAACCCTCTCTCCCTGAACCTGCGCGCGGCCTGGGGTCGGGCGTACGTGCGGATCGTCGGCGCGAACCGCGAGCCCTCGTGGATCTTCTTCGACGGGATCCTGCCCCTGCTGGGCATCGCCGCGTATGTGTTCATCTATGAAGGGTTTTTCCGCGGCATCACCGGGCCTGGCGTGAGCGAGGCCCTCAACGCCCTCGTCGGTTTCGTCGTCCTCGGCGGCGTCATGATCGCCTTCTGGATGAACGTCCTCTGGTCGATGGCCTCCCAGCTGTATTGGGAGAAGGAGATGGGGAACCTGCAGCTGTACATGATGGCCCCCATGTCGCGGATGGCGCTGCTCGGCGGCATGGCGATCGGCGGGATCTTCATGACCTCCGTCCGCGCGCTCGTCACGCTTCTCGCCGGCATCTACGTGTTCGGAGTCCATTTCCAACTTGCGAGCCCCTTCCTCTTGATTGCGGTGTTCTTCGTCACCCTGATCGCCTTGTACGGGATGGGGATGATGTTCGCCTCCCTGTACCTCCTGTGGGGCCGGGAGGCGTACCACATGTCCTCGCTCCTGGAAGAACCGATCTTCCTCGTCTCGGGCTTCTACTTCCCGATCGGCGCGTTCCAGCGGCCGGAGATCGGCACTTGGGGACGAGCCGTCGCGATAGGCGGCTCGGTCATCCCCGCCACGCTCGGTCTCGACGCGCTCCGGCAGCTGCTCTTCCCCGGTTCCACGCAGCAGTTCCAATTCCTGGACGTCCAGACGGAACTCATGATCCTGGTCGTCCTCGCGGTCGTCTTCCTGATTCTCGCCCGAAGGACCTTGCGCTACTTCGAAATGCTCGCGAAGCGGGAGGGGAGGCTGACCTCACGGCATCAGTGAGCGTGACCGTGGACCGCCACTGGCGGTCGTTCAAGTGGGCCGCGTGGCTCGGCTGGCAGATTGAGTCGAATTGGACGGAGCCGTGGCTGTTCTCGATCTACTCCGTGATTAAACCCGTGGCGGGGGCGTTCATCCTCGTCCTCATGTACGTCGTGTTCGCGGTCGTCGGTAAGATGGAGTTCACGTCCCCACAGGGCCTCGCGCGGTTCAACTTCATCTACGTTGGGAACGCGTTCTTCATTTTCGTAGGGAACACCCTGTTCGGCACGTTCCAAGTCATCCAGGCAGACCGGGAATGGTACCAGACGCTCCGGTACGTCTACATCTCCCCGATTTCCTACTACACCTACATCGTCGGGCGCGCCGCGACGAAGGTCGCGATCGCGACGTTCGCCGTGCTGATCACGCTCGGCTTCGGGGTCGCATTCCTCAATATCCAGCTCGACATGGGGCTGGAGGAGGTACCCGCCTTCTTGGCGGCGCTGGTCCTTGGCGCGCTGACGCTCGTCGGCATCGGGGTCTCCCTTGCCTCGTTGTCGTTCCTTACTGCCCGCCACGTTCGTGGCCTAGCGGAAGGCGTGCCCGGCATCTTCTATCTCTTCTGCGGGGTCCTGTTCCCGCTCTCCGTCCTCCCAGATTGGGGCCAGGCCCTGGGAAAGGCCATCCCTCTCACGTACTGGTTCGACATCATCCGTCGCATCCTGATGCCGCAGTCGATGCTGGACCTGACCGCGAGCACGACCATGGAATCGTTCGGGCTCGGCGAGGTGTTGCTCCTGCTCCTCGTGTCCGCCACCCTGTTCTTCTTCCTCTCCGTCGGCCTATTCCGCCTCATGGAGTGGCTCGCCCGGCGATCTGGGAAGCTCGACATGACCACGGCCTACTGACGGCGCCGGGCCTGCTGCTCTCGCCGATACGGGAACCGCATCACGGTTCCGCACTTCAGGCACGTCGTGACGACCCGGGAACCGCCAACGCGGACGCGCGCCGTCTTCGGCGGCAGCATGAACGCGTGGCATGCCTTGCACACGCGCCGCTTGAACGCCGACGGGAGTCGAACGTTGTATCGCATCCCGATCTTCCGGCCAAGCTCCACGTACCGGTCCGCGCGGCCGAAGTTCCCCCTCAGGGCCTCCTTTTCCGCGAGCTGAAAGAGGATGTCGATCCGTTCCCGCGCGATTCGCCGCTCCTGCCCCTTCTTCCGCCGTACCACGGAGGGCGAACGTGCGAGCGTTCCATAAGGTTTCTCGCCGCCAGCCTTATAACGAATCCACGACTACAATCTCACAGAGGTTCCATGAGGGCCCGCGTCAAGCGAATCTTCTCCCATGTCGGGGACGGCGTCGACCTCGTCGTGTTCGCGAACTCGACGGATCCCCACATCGACCTATCATTCATGTACGCCGCCGGGCTCACCGACGGCTTGTTCGAGGGGTGCGCGGTCGTGTTGCACCCCGATGGCCACGCAGAGGTCGCGACTTCCGCGCTCGAGGAGGAGGCGGCCCTGGAGAGCAGGTTGCCCCTTCACGTGTTCCGGACCCGGGCGGAACGCGAGGGGGTGATGAAGGAACTCCTTCGAGGTGGCCGGAAGATCGGACTGAACTTCGCGGAGATCACGCACCGAGCCGCCGAGGAGCTGCGTACGTTCGCGCCGAAGGCGAAGTTCGTCGACGTCAGCCAGGCGGTGATGCGGGCGCGCTTGGTCAAGGAGCCCGACGAGATCGCGCACCTCCGGAAGGCCGCCTCGATTGCCTCTCGCGCGTTGGAGGACGTGATGACAGGCATCCGATCCGGCCGAAAGGAGAGCGAGGTCGCAGCAGACCTCGTCTATGCGATGCAGCGCAGGGGCGCTTCCGGCCCCTCGTTCCGCACGATCGTCGGGTCCGGCCCGAACAGCGCAGAACCCCACTACACCGCCGGACCCCGTCGGATCCGACCCGGCGATCTCATCGTCATCGACTTCGGCGCCCGCTACAACGCATACTGTTCCGACGTCACGCGGACGGTCGTGATGGGCAAGGCGACGAAGAAGCAGCAGGAGATCTACGACACGGTGCGTCGCGCCCAAGCGGAGTCCATCAAGCGGATGCGGGCCGGGACAGCGGCGAAGTCCGTGGACACCGTCGCGCGGGCGATCATCGACGGTTCCCCGTACAAAGACCGGTTCATCCACGGACTCGGTCATAGCGTCGGATTGGCGGTGCACGACGGTGGGGGGATGAACCAGGCGAGCGACATCGTGCTCCGCAAGAACATGGTGTTCACGAACGAGCCCGGCATCTACATCCCAGGGTTTGGCGGTGTACGGATCGAGGACGACATCCTCATCACGGCCGACGGTCCGAAACTCCTCTCAACCGCCACGAGAGACCTTCTCGAACTGTAGACTTCTCTGAGGTCGCAGCCCGGGTCGGACTCGGCCTAGTGCTTCAGGGCGGCGGCGAGAGCGAGGTGTGCTTCATCCGCCCTCGCCGTCGTCGTCATCGCCGCCGCCGTCCCCATCCCCCTCGTCCCCATCGTCGTCACCGTCGTCCCGGTCCCCCTCGTCTCTGTCGTCATCACCGTCGTCTTCGCGCTCGTCATCCTCGTCGTCGTCCCGCTCGTCTTCGTCATCCTCGTCATCGTTGCACCGAGTAGGCAACGGGAAGCTCCCGGAGACCACGACGGCCCCCCCGTCGTCGTCCACGACCTCAAGCGTCCAGAGGAACGTCGTCGTCCCTTCCTCGTCCCCGTCTTCCTCCTCATCATCGTCGTCATCATCGTCCTCATCATCGTCGTCATCGTCGCGGCCGTCGCTGCGACAGCCGACCGTTTGCGTGTCCGCCACGACCCGCGGGTGCATGTCGGGGCTGGGGAACGGATCGGGGAAAACCGCCGGGTCGTTCGGGTGAGTCACTGGGCTAACGAACCCGGCACAATTACCGGACCAGATGAGCGTGAGATCGTCGCTGCCGATGTCCGTCACGAGGGCGACAAGTACGAAAGTGAACCCTCGCTGCCTCTCGCACGAGTCACCTTCGTCATCGTCTTCATCATCCTCTTCTTCATCGTCGTCATCCTCATCATCCTCTTCGTCATCATCGTCGCCGCCCTCTTCATCGGGGTCGTCTTGGCACGGGAGCAGCGAGACGCTTACCGTCACCGAGGGCGCGAGGTTCGAGACCCCTACGCCGGCCTCCGCCGTGGTCGCGAATTCGCCATCGCTGACCTCGACACGGGCGATCCCGGAGACGTCGTCGCCGAACGACTTTGTGGCGGTAGGATCGGAAGACCATGGCGTGTCCCAAGTACCGTCCCCCGTGAAGTCCCACCGATACACGAGCGGGTCCAGGTTGGGGTCCGACCCAATCGCGACGAATGTGATCGTTCCGGCTTCGGTCGTCTCGTACGGACCGCCCGCATCGACGACCGGCGGCATGGGGACCCGGAGCACGTCGAGCAGCGGTATTGCGCTGTGGGCCTCCGCGATGAAGTCCGCCCCATCGCTCACTCGGGCGCGCGGAAGGCCGAGCCGGCCCGGCGTGAGGTGGGGCGTCGTCATCTGATACGAGAACGAGCGGGTGACGTACGGCGTGGGGACCCCGCCCGGGTCCATGCCCGTGACGTCCGCCGCCGGAAGGTCGGCGTTCCACGAGATCCGCGTCGCACCATCCGGGAGGGGCGCCGTAGTATATCCGGACGGCTGGACGCTCGCCTCGTCGAGCGTGAATCCCGCCGGGATCACGTCCCACACCCGGGCCGCGGGCGCGTCCGCGTCGGGTAGACCGTCCGTCGTGTCCTTGATCGCGAGATTCGTGGCCCGGAGGTCCACGGTGAGGACCTCGCCCTCGAACTCCGGGATCTCCTCCCAGAACTCGTCGTCCACGGTCTTCCCCACGACGACCGTCGGCGAGGTCCGCAGGTGCTCCCACAGTTGATCCTGCGTGCCGCCGAATCCGGGTTCCCGCGTCTGAACGAGAGCCTCGAGCTCGAAGGGGAGGATTTCGCCCCCGAGCCCGATGCTGATGTCCGGATTGACATACTGCATCGCTTCCGTGCACCACCAGGCGGGTTCGGGCAGGTAGCCTTGCGCGACATAGTCCCCATACATGTACGTGAGCGTGCCGCCCGCGTCCACGTTCCCGTGGAGGAGGACCCCGTCTTGGGTGGTCGCTCCGGACGAGAGCTCCCGCGGGTTCGGGCTCAACAGGACGACGAACTCATCGATCGCGATTCCCACGCTCGCGGTGCTCGCGACCTCGTAGCCAAGCGTTGCCGTGATCGGCCCGCCCCCGAAGTCGATCGTGACGTCGACCTGAGTGACTGTGACGAGGTTGCGGCTGTAAGCCTCCCAGATCCCCATCGGCCCGGAGGACTCGGGCCCGGGTTCCGTAATTCCCGCGGTTCCTGAGGGTCCCGCGGGTGCCGCCAGCAGAGCCCCAAGCGAACTGAGAACGAACAGCGCCGCAGCCGAAGCGAAAACCCTTCCCATCGTCCCCCGGCGCAGAACATATGCGCGGAACCCTGCCTAAAGGTTTCCCTCGCTCCCGACGCGTCTATCTGATAATGACGGCTGCGGCCCGACGTGCGGTTTATCTTCGATACACGAATGTCCGCATCGGTGTTGATCTATCACCCAGAGAGCCTGCGCCATGTTCTTGCCCCGGGCCATGTGGAGTCGCCCCTCCGACTCAAGGCAATCCTTGCGAAGTTCGAGTCTCTCGGCCTGTTGCATGAAGTCGAGACCCCGGCTGCAGCCTCGCGCGCGGATGTCCGCACGACTCATTCCTCCTCCTACGTAGACCTCGTGGAGACCTTCGGCGACGGATATCTGGACGCCGACACGCCGATCCACGAGGAGACCGCAAGCCTCGCTCTCCTGGCGGTGGGGGGTGCCCTCCACGCCGCCCTCGCATCCGCGAGGACGGGGCGTCCTACCCTCGCCCTCGTCCGGCCGCCCGGCCATCACGCGGGGCCGGACTACGGCGGCGGATTCTGTTTCTACAACAACGTGGCGGTCGCCGCGCATGCGCTCCGTGCGCGTTTCCCCCGCGTGGCGATTCTGGACTTCGACGCGCACCATGGGAATGGGACGTCGGATATCTTCGCCGCGCGCCGCGACGTCCTGTACGTGAGCACCCACCAGTTCGGGATCTATCCGGGCACGGGTCCCGCGGGGTACGCGGGCGACGGCCCCGGGGAGGGATATACGGTCAATATCCCCTTCTCCGCGGGGGCAGGGGACGCGTCGTTCGCTCTGGCGTTTCGCGAGGTCATCGAACCCGTCGTGCGGCAGTTCCGCCCGTCGGCGGTGCTTGTGAGCCTGGGCGCGGACGCGCACTACCGGGACCCCCTGACCCAACTGGGCCTCTCCTCGCGCGGGTTCGCGTCTGTTGTCGAGGCGACCCTGGCGATCGGCAGGGCGGTCGCCCACGGCCGCGTCTCTTTCGTCCTCGAGGGAGGTTACGACCTGCCCGCGCTCGCGGAGGTGTGCGCGGGGACGTACGCCCAGATCCGTGGGGAGTCCGTTCCCCTGCAGTACACCGAGGGCCGCGACGAGGAGGGTCGCGGACGCCAGGTCGTGGAGCGCGTGAAGAAGGTTCACGCGGCCTACTGGGACCTATGACCCGTGGTGGCGCTTGCGGGCGGAAACCCGGAGGTCCTTCTGTTCCTTGATCCGGGCCTCCAGCTGGTCGAGGAGCCCGTCGAGGGCCTTGAACAGATCCCAATCAAAGTGCTTCAGATGGTGCATTTCGTGGTCCGTGGCGAACCGCGCCCGCAAGGACCACTTGGACTTGTCCCCCTCCGCTTTGTACTGCACGACGTGGAGGTTCAGCACTCGGGGCGTGACTAGGCCCGACACCCGCCGCATCGCCTTCTGGATGATGTCGTACATCGCGTCGTACACGTCGGACTGTTCCTCGAGCCCGCTGATCTGGACCAGGAGCCCCTCCCGAGCCCGGAACCGTGCCGCGAGTTCGACGAGGTCAAGGCTCGTGATGATCCCGACCGGTTCCCGATCGGCCTCGACGATCATCGTGGAGATGTTGTGCTTCACCATCAGGTCGAGCGCCTTCGGGAGCGGCGAACCCGGCGGCACGGAGACGGGGGGACGCATCACGCTGCCGACCGTGACCTTCACCGCCTCTTTGTCCCCGCCCAGCTCCCTCGGGCGGCCCTTCGGCCGCAAGAACAGGTCCGCGATGTCCTTGATCCCGACGACGCCGACGAGCCGGCGGTGAGGATCCACCACGGGCACAGCTCGCTCGCCGAGGTCCGCCATGACCGTCCGGGCCTGCACGACCGTCTCCTCGGAACTGACGCACTGGGGCTGGGGCGTCATGACCTCGTCCACGGTCAATCCCGCGATCTCCTCGGATCCCGCAAGCGCCCGGATGATGTCCGTGCGGGAGAGGATCCCGACAAGCTTCCCCTTCTCTCCGATCGGGAGGGAACGGTGGCCGGACGACAGGAGGAGTTCGGCCGCCTCCGCGAGGCCGAGGTCCGGGGATGCCTCGGGCGCGGACTCTAGGAGGGTCTTCGCCTTCGTGTCCGGCGGCGCCTTGCGCCGAGAAATCGCACGCATCGCGACGAGACCGACGAGCTTCTTCCGGTCCAGGATGGGGATCTCGTGGATATCGTGGCTGTGCATCCGTGGTAGGAGTTCGGACACCGGCTCGTCGGCGGTGCCGGTGACGACCTCGCGGGACATGAAGTCCCGAACCTTAAAATCCCGCAGGCGGAGCTTCGGCATCGGCCGCCCATCCCATTCAGATGTGGAGGGCGTACGAAACGGCGGCAGCTATAAAGCGTTATCTTCGGCGGATGCGATGTCGCCGACGGATGCGTGCGAGGGCGTGCGTCGTCTTCCGCGGTCGCGTGCAAGGCGTCAACTTCCGCGCGCACTGCCGGGAGAATGCGCTCGACCTGGGTCTCACCGGCTGGGTCCGGAACCGTTCCGACGGGACCGTCGAGGCCATGTTCGAGGGAGAACGCGGCGTCGTGGAGCGGGCGATCGAGTGGAACTGCACGTCGCAGCCATCCGCGCTCGTGACGGACCGCCGGATGGAATGGTCCGAGGCGACGGGTGAATTCCGCTCGTTCGAAATCCGCCGATGAACTACTCGATCTCGATGGCGTACGTGTCCGCGGGGAGTTGGCGGTGGATCCGGTCCGCGTCCGCCTCCGTCATCACGCCGAGGTTCCGGAGCTTCGCGGTCTTCCGCGGCACCGTCGCGGGTCCCAAGACCGCTCCTGGACGTCGCGGGTCGTCGATGTAGTCCGTCTCCATGAGGAACGCGTTGCCCTTTCGCAGTCCCTCCCGCAGATGGTCCTCGCGCGCGAGGAGGCTCGGGACGATGCCGAGGGTCTCGTCGGGGAGGACGAGCGGGGGCGCATGGTGCTTCACGACCCTCGAGCGCGGCAGGCCCACCGAGTCCGCCATTCGCCCGAACTCCGCGAACGTGTCTGGGGTCGGGTCTTCCGTGTGCAGGACGACCGCACACTCCGCGTCCTTCGCAACCGCCATTCCGTGCTGCAGGATTTCATTGGAGGCCGCCCACAGGTCCGAGGCGACCCGGAAGTGCGGTCGACCGATCTCCCCAATCGCGGTGACGTCGCCCTTGCCCACCAAGCGGGCGGCCAAGTCCATGCCGCGCTTCATCGCCTCGACCGCCGCCGCCAGGCCAAGTCTCTCGTCAAGCCCCAGGAGGTCCACGGGATACGGTCCCACCGCCACCCACACGGTCAACTTCGTGCTCTCGCGTACCAACTTGGCGGTGTGGAGCGTCCGATTGAATGCGGTCGCATAGTCGTCCCCCCTCGCGATGGGGATATCGTCGTACGGCAGGTGCGTGAGCATCAGGTGTGTACCGCCCGCCCGCTCGAACATCTTGGCGGCGTCGAGGTACAGGCCGAGGGGGTCGAGGTGGAAGTGATTGTCGAAGACCGGCACCGGGTCTGCTCAAAGGCGAACGATGGTTAAGCCTTCGGGGTCTCGCGGGGGACGTCCGCCGTTTTCGACGCTGATTCCGGAGACGCCACGTTCATATGACAGGGGGCGGGGTGGGCCGCGATGGCGCAGCCGCGGAAGGTGCTCGCGTTCGCAGTCCTTGGGATCGTCTCGCTCCCCCTCCTGGCGGTGGTCCCCTCGTATCGCGTCGGAGGCGCGGCGCCGGACGCGTCGCTGGCCGCGGACGTCGTCTACCGCTCGACCACGGGACCGAACGGCACGAGCGCCCCGAACCACCGCTCCGGGATCTCGTCGTGGACGGCCCCCTCCGTGGAGCCGGACTCGGGAAGCCCGATCTTGGCGGTGCAGATCGCCCAGTCGCCCCGCAGCACCAACGAGCGGATTTTTGTCACGCAGGGCGACGACGGATGGCTGGACGCGTACATCTGCGCGACCCCCTGCTCCGTAACGAGCGACGTCGGGCAGGTGTGGGGGACCGCTCCGGGCACGTTCCAGAGGCGGTTCGACGTCGCCTATGAACAGCACAGCGGAGACGCGCTTCTCGTCTACGGAGTACTCTCCACGAACGGCACGGAGGACCTTGCCTACCGCACGTACGGCGGGGGCGCATGGAGCGCCGAGCGGTTCCTCGACGACTCGGGTCACTCCTCGAACCTCCAGTATTCCCTCATCAGCCTTGCATCCCGGAAGGGGAGCGACCAGATCGGCCTGCTCGCGGGGGAGTCGACGAACAATCACGTGAATGCGTGGATCTGGGACGGGGCTTCGTTCGGATCGCATGCGGAGATCACGGCGAACGCGCAGAGCCCGAACCGGGAACGGGCTGCGATCGCATGGGAGTCCAGCTCGGGCCATCTCCTCGCGATGGCGGTGGACGCGGGGGCACAGGACGAGATCGTCTGGAGGGAGTACACGACGGGTTGGAGCCCCCCATCGAACCAGGCATGCGGCGGCGCCGGGAACACCCTTCGGTGGCTGTCCCTCCGGCCGAACCCGTCCCCGACGGCGAACGACATGGTCCTTGCCGCGGGCGACGATGGCTCCGACCTCGGCACCTGCTACTGGACGGGGAGCTCTTGGGGCGCGAGGACTCCGCAGGATCCGTCGATCGATGCGAGCGCGTCCCGTGCGTTCGACTTCGCATGGGCTGCCTCGGGGAACGGGGGGATTCTTGCCTACGGGACGACCGCGGGACAGATCACGTATCGGACGTTCACCGCACCCGGCTCGTGGGGGAACGCAACCGAAGTCGCGATGGGGGCGAACGCCCACGCCTGGGTCCAGCTCCGGACGAATCCATCGCCCTCGGCCGATGCCCCCAAGGTCCTGGGCGCGATTCTCGAGAGCAGCGCGAACGCGCTCGGCGCGGTCGCGTGGAACAATACGGGCCTCGCCGTCCTAGGCGCAGAAATTTTCACGTCGGACATGGGCTCGGCGGCGTACGAGAGCTTCGATCTCGAGTTCCGCGTTGCGGGCACATCCGGGGGCGGGCTGGGAGACATCCTCAAATTCCTGATGGATCCCATGGTGCTGGTAGTCCTCGGGTTCGTGGCCGTGGCAGCGATCCTTCTCGCTGCGGCGCGGTCCCGCCGGCGACGACGCCGAACCTCAACTCCGCCTCCCTCGTACCCCGCCCCGGATCCCGGCAGCGGGCCTCCGCCAGACCCGGTCGTGGACCCACCGCCTCCCGAGGATGAAACGCAGATATACTAGGGACCGCTAGGAACCGGGTCCGTCGTATCCGGGGGCTGCTCCCCGCGGAGCCTACCGGAGCAACCCGGCCGCCTTCAGCTCTTGGGTAATCCGTTCGACCGCCTTCTCGACGTCGGACGGCTTCCGGGCGCCCGTGCACACGAGCTTGCCGGAGCCGAACAGCAGGACGACGACCTTCGGCTCGTCGATCCGGTACACGAGGCCGGGGAACTGTTCCGGCTCGTACTCGACCTTCTCGAGCCCGAGAGAGATCGCGATCGCGTTCAGGTTGATTTCCGTACCGAGGTCCGAGGAGGCGACGATGTTCTGGACCTCAATCTCCGGGTTCTTCTTGATCGTGATGCCCGCGGCCTCGATCTGCTTCGCGACCGTGTCGATCGCGGTCTTCACGTGCTCGAGGGACTTGGCCCCCGTGCACACGACCTTCCCCGAGCGGAACAGGAGGGTCGCGGTCTTCGGCTCCTTGAGGCGGTAGATCAGCCCGGGGAACTGCTCCGGCTCGTACTCCGCGCCGCCGAGGGCGAGCGCAATCGCCTGTAGGTCGAGTTCGCCGCCGAGCGAGGTCGATGCGACCACGTTTTCGATCTTTATCTTCGCCATGTCCGCCGCCTCCGTCCGCGACGGGGTCCTCCGCCCCGGGGGGTCAAGGCCATTTAAGGCTCCATTTAAATACCTTTCCGCGGGCTGCGGCCCCATTCCTCCCTTAGACCGGCGGGGCGAGGCTCCTCTCCAGACCTCGGACGAGTGCGTCGAGCGCATGGGTGTAGGCTAGGAACATCCCGTGGGACGAGGCGACGCGGAGGAGGGCGCCTGTGATCGCGTCGATCTCCGTCCGGTGACCTCGCTCCACGTCCTGGAGCATGCTCGAACGGTTGTCTGCGGTCCGACTCGCGACGTCCGCAGCCCGTTCAGCCAGCACGTCCGCATCAAGATCAATCCCGGCGGCTCGGGCGGCGGCCACACCCTCGCGAGCCACACGACCCAGGAGGAACCGAAGGTCGACGCCCGCAACGAGAGCCCCGTTTGGACGGCGCATGACCGCCGTGAGCGGGTTAATCGCCGCGTTCATGACCGCCTTCGCCCACAGCTCGCGTCGCACGTCCTCGACGACGGTCGTTTGAATCCCGACGGCGGTGAGTGCGCCAGCGAACGACCGGACGTCCGCGGTGCCGAGCCCCTTCCACGGGCCGACGACCGTGTCGCCCACGCCGGCGTGAACGATCTCGCCGGGTGCGACGAACGTGACTCCGTGGGTCGTCGTGCCCGCGATGACGCGCTCCGCGTTCGCCGCGAGTCTCTCCGCATTCCCAAGACCGTTCTGTAGGGTCGCGAACATGCTCCGCCCGCGGAATGCGCGAAGGGATTCAACCGCGCGAGCCGTGTCGTACGCCTTCGTGCTCACGAGAATCACGTCCGGTGCGTGGGACGGGACCTCCGTTGCCGCCTCGGGCCACGCGATCCGCGTCGTGAGGCCCGTGATCCGCAGACCGCGACGATTGATCGCGTTCACGTGCGCTTCCCGTCCGACAAGGGTGACGTCGTTTTCTATGGAAAGAAGACCGCCGACGAGGCTTCCGATTGCACCTGCGCCGAAGACGAGGACACGCACGTGTAGCGAAGTGCTCTTCGCGGACTTAACGATTCGTTCCGGCTGCATTTCGGTGGAGACTTACATTCGAAGAGAATTATAATAATCGGCAGATGCGCTCTGATACTCGCGGAGAAACATTTAAGACGCGAATTGCGTATGTCCCGCGCGGAGGAAACCCTTGGCGAAAAAGAAGGGCAAGAAGAAGAAGCGGTAAGCGCGTCTTCTTCCCCTGCTCTAGGACGTTTCCGGGGATGGAGCCAGTTCAGAACCCTCTTCCGCCTTTTTCCTTTCTTCTTTTCCATTCTGCTGCGCGCGCGTCGGCGATCCTCAATGGCTCCGGAAGACGAGTGCGGCAGAGCCTTCGCACGATCCCGACGGCGGCTCGCGGTGCAACGCGGTGACCGGTGGAGACGAACAGGGGCCTGATGGAGGCGCTCGTTCGCAAGGCGTAGCCCAGCAATCGGGCCTTGTCGCGCACCCCGACCGCTTCTCCGACCTTCGGTCGGCGGTCCGGGACACCCACGAGCGGGCTCTTGGCGACGCCGATCGTCGGCAATCCGAGATTCACACCGACCATGCACGCAATGCCGCACCGCGCGGGATGCATCTCCCCGTGCCCGTCGACGAGGAGGACCGTCGGCGGCTCGCGCAACCTGCGGAATGCCGCTTCGATGAGAGGGTACTCGCGGTACCCGAGGTACGTCGGAATGTACGGGAAGTCGACGTCGCGCGATGCGAGCACCTCCTCGACCACCGTCAGGTCGCGGGCGCGAAGCACGACCAGGGCGGCGAAGCCGCGGTCGGCCGAATAGGCCACATCGACGCCGCCAACCGTGCGCAAGGCGCCGAACCCGTTCCTTCGGGACACCCGGGCAGCGATGCGGCTTTGGTCCTCACGGAGTTCCGTCAGGGGCGCGCTCCCTTGGAGGACGGTCTGGAAGTCCGCGCCTCGCGCGAAACCGCCCTCGCTCCGGATTTCTTGCAGGGCGAGCGCCGAAACGGCGCGACCATGCTTTGTGACCACGCGGTGTCCACCTGGAACGTCCGGGTGGTCTTTCAGATACCGGAACACGGCCGCGCTCGCCCGGACGTCGCCAAGCGCGCGGGCGATGTCTCCGCATCGCGCCACGCGCCCGCGGGGGATCTGAGCCAGAAGCGCGTCGAGCCCCGAACGGAAGTCCACGGCCACCAATACCGCCGCGTGGATAAGTCGTTCCGGGGGACGGGCCTCTGTCGTATCCCGTAATGACTTCCTTGGAGAAACGCCTCGTGCGGTACCAAGTGCCCCGACTCCTCATGTGCGATGCCTCCAGGCCTCCCGTTCCTTCGGACGCAGCTTCCGCTCGAACGCCTCGAGCGGCGTCTCCGCGTGCTCGAAGTCCAGGCTCAGGTGCGGCTTCCGCCCGTTGTACCACGTCACGACGTCGTCGACGTCCCGGAAGACCGCACGTCCGTCGGGCCACCGCCGCCGGAGGGACCCCTTGATCGTCCCGATCACCCGCTCGATCTTCCCGCCCGTCTGCGGGTGTTTGACCCGCCCGTGGATGTGGGCGACGCGGACCCCGCGGTCCCGCGCGAGCTCCCGCAGGCGACGGTCGAAGGACCCGACGGCCTCGAACGCCTCCTTCGTGAACTGCGTCCCGTGGTCCGTGAGGAGCTGGCGCGGGAACCCGTACGTCTCCCCCGCTCGGACGAACGTGTC
>DATEUK010000080.1:0-18447 GCA_035283165.1 Thermoplasmata archaeon | reverse complement strand
ATGGGCACGCGCTCGGGCGCCCCCTCCATCACCTGGTCGCCGTTGACGAACACGACGACGAACTCCCGGATGAGGCCCGTGTCCGCGAGGATGCGCTGCCGGATGCCCGGGAATTTCCGATCCAGGTCCGCGAGGAGGACCCCGAGGGACCGGCCCGAGGCCTGGACGCGGCTCGCACCCTTCGCGTACTCGCGCAACGCGGCGGGCAGGACGACCTCGACGGCCACACACTCCCCCTTGACCCCGGGGAGGACGGTCCGGATTGAAAAGGCTTCGCCCGTCGAGCGCGGGGCGCGCGAGGGAGTCCGCAACGTGGTGTCCGTGCTCCCTCGCAACTACGGCCGTCAGAGTCTCGGGAGGAACCGCCCCGTTCGTGCCATGTACACGCGGTAGGCGTCGCCAAAGCCCGCTTCCGAGGCGAGCAGCCGCTCCTCCTTCCGGGCGCGGTAGTTCGCGAGGAACGCGCCCAGGACGAAGAACGCCGCCAAGACGGTGCTCAGGAACAGGAGCGCGAGCCCGCCGAGCATGCACATCACCGCCACGTACGTCGGATGCCGGATCCGGGCGTACGGTCCCGCCGTGATCAGCTCGTGATCCTTCTGGACCCCGATTTCGACGACCATGTACCGGCCCAGGACGCGTGCGCTCCATATTGCGAGACCGCCGCCAAGCCCCCACAGGAGCAAACCGACGAGCTGGGCGACGAAGTCGAAGGGGAAGGCGACGTTCATCCACGTTCCATATGTCCACGCGGGGAGGAGCGCGACCCCGAATGGATAGAGATTCGGGATCAGGAAGGTCGCTTCCCAAAGGGCCTGGAGAGCGCGCGGCGGGTTGTCCTTCGCGCGGAACTCGTGGGAGCGGCCGATCGGGCTCTTCCCCTGGCACTGGATGAGGATCACGCCCACGATGTACAGGAGGGCAATCAGCCCGGCGACGATGCGGGCGACGAACGGGTCCAGCACGCGGCCACGACCGGCCGACCGAAGGACGCCGCGCCCTTAGGCTTATGTACGGTCGGACCATGGCGCGGCCCCTAGAGCCATGAAGACGATCGCGGAAACCCTTGACAACGGCCTGACCGTGCTCCTCCGGCCGATGCCGCATGCGCCCGCCGTGTCCGTGTGGGTCGGGTACAAGGTCGGCTCGCGGAACGAGCGCCCGGGCATCACGGGCGCGACGCACTGGGTCGAGCACATGCTGTTCAAGGGCGGCGGCAGGCTGAAGAAGGGGGACATCGACGCGATCGTCGGCCGCCTCGGTGGCAAGTTCAACGGGTTCACGGACACGGACTTCACGATATACTTCGAGACCCTCGCGCCGGACCAGCTCGACACCGCGCTCATGATCGAGGCGGAGCGGATGCGGAACGCCGCGTTCGATCCGCAGGAGACGGAGGCGGAGCGGGGCGTGATCATCAGCGAGCGGGAGGGCGCGGAGAACAGTCCCAAGTACCTCCTCTCCGAGGAGCTGTCCGCGCTCGCGTTCCACGCGCACCCGTACCATTGGCCCGTGATCGGGTGGAAGTCGGATCTCCAGCGGATCCAGCGGGACGAGCTGTACGCCTACTACCTCCAGCACTACGCGCCGAACAACGCGGTCCTCGCGCTTGCGGGCCGGTTCGATCCCGAGGACGCAATGCGGAGAGTCAGGGGCCATTTCGGCGCGTTCCGACCGGAGACCCAGCCGGCGCCGCTGACGATCCGGGAGCCCCCGCAGGAAGGCGAGCGGAGGAGCGTGATTCGCCGTCCGGGCACACAGGACCACGTGATGATCGGATACCGCGTGCCCGAGCTCGCCCACGCGGACACCGCGCCGCTCCTCGTGCTCCAGGCGGTCCTCGGCGGCTGGCGGGGATTCTCCCCGTTTGGCTCCCCGTTCGTGTCGCGGAGCAACCGCCTCTACCGCGGGCTCGTGGACCGGAAGCTCGCGACGGACGTCTCCGCGCAGCACCGGCTGCAGGCGGACCCGAGCCTCCTCACGATCGAGGCGACGGTCCGGGAAGGCGTCGACCCTGCCAAGGTCGAGCGGGCGGCGATCGCGGAGGTCGAGCGGTTGCGGGAGAAGCCGCCGGCGGCGGCGGAGATGGTCCGAGCGCTCCGCCAGATCCGCGCGTGGGGCGCGTACGACCTCGACGGCCCCACCGCCCAGTGCCTTCTGTACACGTGGTTCGAGGTCGTCGCCTCCCACACGCTGCTCGACACGCTGCTCACGCGGAGCCAGGGGGTCACCGCCAAGGACGTGCGTCGGGTGGCGGAGGCGTACCTCGGGGAAGGCAGCCGCTCCGTGTGCACGTTCCTCGCCGGGAGGACCGCGTCGTGAGCGGCCCCGTGCGCCTCGCCCTCGGGAACCGGTGCGTGCTGCTGCTCCACGAGGACCACTCGTCCCCGATGATCGCATTCCGCGGCAGCGTCCGCGCGGGGGCGGCGTTCGGTCGACCGGGCGTGGCAGAGTTCGCGTCTCGCCTCCTGCTCCGTGGGACGCGCCGGCGCACGGCCTCCCAGCTCGCGGACGCGATCGAGGACGCCGGGGCGGCGGTCTCGTGCGCGAACGGCATGGAGTCCGCGACGATCGAAGGACGGTGCACCCGGGAGTCCCTGAGGCCGATCATGCGGATCCTCGTGGAGTCCCTTTCGGAACCCGCGTTCCCACCCGCGGAACTCGAGAAGGTGCGCGGGGAGATCCTCGGCGACATCCGCGAACAGCAGGACGACACGCGCCGAGCCGCGGCCCGCCGTCTCTTCGAGATCGTCTACCCCGCGACGCACCCGTTCCACCGGGACCCGAAGGGCGACGCAGGGACCGCCGCCGGGACGCAGCGCCCGGTCGTGAGAGCGTTCCACGAGGCCTTCTACGGGGCCGCCGGGATGATCTTCGGGTTCAGCGGCGACCTCGACGTGGATACGCTTCAGAGCACGGTCGCAGGCGCGTTCGAGACGCTCGAGGCGGGGCAGGAGCCCGCTCCGGTCCCCCTGCCCAAGGCGACGCGCCGCGGGAGCGCGGTCGTGCCGATGGCCCACAAGTCGCAGGCGGACTTCGTCGCGGGCCGCATCGCGGTCTCGCGGACCCATCCGGACTACTACGCGGTGAACCTCGCGAACATCCTCCTCGGGCGCATCGGCCTGTACGGTCGGATGGGCGCGAAGGTGCGGGACGAGCTCGGCCTCGCGTACTATTCCTTCTCCACCTTGGACGCGCGACGGGCGGCGGGGCACTGGACCGTGAGCGCGGGTGTGAACCCGAAGAACCTCGCGAAGGCGGTGTCCGCGATCCGCGCGGAAATGGAACGGCTGAAGCGCGAGCCGTTCTCGGACGCGGAAATCCGGGACGGGAAGACCCACCTCGTCGGGGCCCTTCAGGTCGCGCTCGAGCGGAACGCGGAGTACGCGTCCGCCCTGCACGACATCGAGTACTTCGGGCTCGGAGCGGACTTCCTCGCGCGGTACCCGCGAATCGTCCGCTCGTTGGACGCGGACGACGTCCGGCGGAAGGCGGTCGAGTACTTTGATCCGGACGAATGCTCGTGGGTTGCGTCGGGGCCGGTGAAGGGGATGAAGCTCGCCTTCTGACGAGGTCCCGGCACGAACAGCGGGGAAACGACGGGAGGCCTCCCGGGAGAATCTATTTCTATGAGCGGCGGCCTATCGGCAACGCTCCGAGGATTCGGGGGACGGAGGAAGGAAGCGTGCGGGGTCTGGCTTTCGTGCTCGTGGCCGTTGCGCTCCTCGCCGGCTCGATTCCCGCCCCCGTGGGGGCCTCGCACGTCGGCGGCATGTACGGTGGGGACCTCCGCGTCGCGCTCCCGTCCGCGGCGAGCCTCGATCCGCTCCAGTTCGAAGCGAACCGGATCGTGCAGGAGCTCGTGTACGAGTCCCTCACGCGGCTCGGGCCGGACCAGCTTCCCGTACCGTCGCTCGCCGCCTCGTGGACGGTCGACACCGTAGGGGGGACGGTCACGTTCGACCTGCGCGGCGCAAGATGGTCGGACGGCGCCGTGATCACCGCGCAGGACGTCAAGTGGAGCTTCGACACGTACCTCACTGCCGGCGTCGCGAGCGGGTTCGTTCCGCCGGATGTCGTCGATGGCGACACGGTCCGGTTCACGATCACATCCGGCGGCGGAGACTTCCTGGGGAACGCCGCCACCCTCCCCGTCGCGTGGAAGGCCGGGAGCACCTCGCGGTCGTATAGCGGTCCCTTCGTCGTCACCGCCGAGAGCGCGTCCACGGTCGTCATGGCCGCGAACGCGGGCCATTGGAACGGGCGGCCGTACGTGGATTCCGTCTCGTTCCTCTTTCCGTACACGCTGGATCGAGACGACGACGGAACCACCAAGGCGAACGACGCCGCCTGCGCCCTCATGAAACGGCAGGTCCACCTCATCGGATGGCCCGTCACGTCGATCGAGCTGAACACGGAGCGGGACTGCGCGGACGGGTTCGGGGGCTGGTCGGACGGCGTGAACCGCACGCTGGGAGACCCGAGGCGCCTCGTGCCGCACCTCGGATCGACGAACAATCCTGCGCTCCGTTTGCTCCAGCTCGGGATGAACACGGAAAACCCGTTCCTGCAGGCCGCCGCCCTGCGCCTGGCGATCACGCGGGCGGTCGATCGCGATTTGATCGCGGACTCGATCGAGCTCGGGACGGACATCGCCGACTCGCCCGTATCGCCTGCGAACCTTGCATGGTTCGACCGGGACGTGCCCCAGTATCGAGTGCCGCGCGTCATCGTCGGGCCGAACGTGGTACCGACCCTCGAGTCCGTGAACGCGTTCCTCACGGAGTCCGGCTACTTGGACACGGACGGCGACGGCTGGCGGGAGGACCCCGCCGGCTCCGCGTTCGCGTTGATGATGCTCACCCCGAACAAGACCGCAGACCCGCGGACCTCGAAATACCTCGACCTCGTCACGAAACTGCGTGCGATCGGCCTGAACGTCGCGCAGCAGGACCGCCCGCTCGCGGACCTGCGTGCCGCCGTTCGATCCGGGGCATACGATCTCTATGTGGACGAGCTCGCCACGCGCGGCGAGCCCTCGTTCCTGTTCGACTTCTACCACCGCGACGGCCGGGACAACCTGGCGCGGATCGACGACCCGCAGCTCAACGCGGTCCTAGACACCGTGCGGGACGCGCTGGATGGCGGCACGCGCCTCCAGGCCGTCCTCGACGTCCAGACGTGGGTCGCCGAACGAGCGGTCAGCGCGCCCATCGTGCACCTCCGGGCGATCAACTCGTACGACAAGGCGACGTTCGAGGGCTGGGTGCACGCGCTCGGAGGCATTGTGAACTTCTGGTCGTTCGTCGTGATCCGCGCGACGCAGCGCGGCCCGCTCTCCGTTACCGTCGACGCGTTCGAGGCGAGCCTCCAGAGCGGGGCGAGTACCAGCGTCCTCGTCACGGTGCGCGACACCACGGACAACCTTGTGGCGGGCGTCGAGCTCGAGCTCGTCGGCCAGTGGCTGTCCACGACGATGGGGACGACGGACGCCTCCGGGACCCTCCTCGTCGCGTTCGACGCGCCCGACGTGTCCGCGCCGACTTCCTTCCCGATCACCGTTACCGCTTACAAGGAGGGGTACGTTACGGGCGAGGGGAATGAGACCATCGCGGTCCACCCGCCCGTCCGGACGTTCCTGGTCACCCTGTTCAAGGAGTCGTCCACGGCCGCGTCCGGGAGCGGGACGCTGATCCGCGTGACCGTGTACGACGAGACGAACGCGACGAACGCCGCGGGCGTGGCGATCACCTTGACGGCGTCCCCCGCGGATCTCAACGGAAGGTTCGCGCAAGCCTCCGGGGTCACGGACGCGAGCGGGAGCTTCGAGACGACGTTCACCGCGGATGTTACGGTCGCGTCGCGGTTCCTCATCGCCGCCACGGTCTCGAGATCCGGGTACGAGGTCGAGCGGGTGACGACGAGCATTGAGGTCTCCGCGCGTTCGGCGCCAGGTACGCCGGTGACTCCCGCGCTCGACACGATCTCCATGGTGGCGCTCGTCGCGAGCTTGGCGGCATTGTACGGATGGCGGCAGCGTCGGAAGTGGTCGAACCAAGGCGACAGGCGCAAGTAGATGTAGGCCGCCACGCATCCGTCGCCCCGTGTCCGAGTTGTCGGACCGCGGGCGCAACCGCCTGGAGTGGGCGCGCGCCCACATGGACGTTCTCGCCGCCATCCAGGAGGATCTCGCGAAAGCGAAGGCGCTCCGCGGCGCCCGCGTGGGCATGGCCCTCCACGTGGAAGCGAAGACCGGCGTCCTTGCGCTCGCGCTCCGGGAGGCGGGCGCGCAGGTCCGCCTCGCTTCGTGCAACCCCCTGAGCACGGACGATTCCGTCGTGGCGGCGCTGAGGGACGAAGGGTTCGAGGTGTACGCGAAGAAGTGGGAGACGGAGAAGGAGTATGACGAGTACTTGCACAAGGTGCTAGACCTCCGGCCGAACCTCGTGATTGACGACGGTGCGGACCTCATCTACCGACTCCACACATCCCGGCGCGATCAGGCGGCGCACGTGATCGGGGCGAACGAGGAGACGACGACGGGCATCCACCGGGTCCGCGCGATGGAGAAGGAGGGAAAGCTCGCGTTCCCCGTCATCGACGTGAACGACGCGATGACGAAACACCTGTTCGACAACCGGTACGGGACGGGGCAGAGCACGATTGACGGGATCATGACCGCCACGAACCTTCTCCTCGCGGGGAAGCGCTTCGTCGTCGCGGGGTACGGATGGTGCGGTCGGGGCATCACGATGCGCGCGCGGGGCATGGGCGCCCACGTCGTCGTGACGGAGGTGGACCCGATCAAGGCGATCGAGGCGAAGCTCGACGGGTTCGAGGTGATGCGGATGGCGGACGCCGCCAAGCGCGCGGACTTCATCGTCACGGCCACGGGGGACACGGACATCATCACGGCGGGGCACCTGCGCGTCGTCCGGGACGGCTGTGTCCTCGCGAACGCGGGCCACTTCAACGTCGAGGTCTCGATGGAGGACATGGAGGCGCTCGCGGTCAAGACCCGCCGTGTGCGGGAGTTCGTCGACGAGTACACGCTCCGCGGCGGGAAGAAGGTCTACGTCCTCACGGAGGGGCGCCTCGTGAACTTGGCGGCCGGGCAGGGGCACCCCGTCGAGATCATGGACATGAGCTTCTCGATCCAGGCGCTTTGCGCGGCTCTGCTCGCGAAGGGCGGCAAGGGGATGGCCCCGAAGGTCCACGCGGTCCCTCGGGAGATCGACGAGAAGGTCGCGCAGCTCAAGCTGAAGTCGATGGACGTCTCGATCGACGCACTCACGCCGAAGCAGCGCAAGTACCTCGCGTCGTGGACGGAAGGGACCTGAGCCTCGCGAGGTGGCGTCGATCGTCGAGGAATGGGCGCGATGAGGGTCGTCGTGACGGACTTCGACGGCACGATCACGAGACGGGACGTCGCGGAGCTCCTCCTGCAGGAGTTCACCGGGGACGCGTGGCTCGAGATCGAGCGGCTGCACCCGACGATCGGGACGCGCGAGACCCTCGTGCGGGAGTTCGACCTCGTGCGGGCGACGCGTGCGCAACTCTTGGCCGCCGCGGACCGTCTCGCGGAGATGGACCCCGCGTTCCCCGTGTTCCTCGGGTACTGCCGGGAGAACGACATCGGCGTCGAGATCGTGAGCGAGGGGTTCGACGCGTATCTCGAACATCTGCTCCGACGGTGGGGCCTCGGGGTCCCCTTCCGGACGAACCGCGCATCCTTCGAGGATGGCCGCGTCCGGCTCGCGTTCCCGTACGGGGACCCGACCTGCACGCTGTGCGGCACCTGCAAGATGGGGCGCGTCCTCCAGCTGCGCGCGCTCGGGTACCGCGTGGCGTACGTGGGAAACGGCATCTCGGACCTGTGTCCCGCGCTCGAGGCAGACCTCGTGTTCGCGAAGGACGAGCTCGCGCGCCTGTGCCGCGAGCACGGACGGGAGCATGTGACCTTCCGGGACTTCCGCGACGTGCAGCGGGGGGTCGACGCGTGGCGGTGAGAAACTTCCTTGGGGTGTACGGTCACGTCGTGCTCGATCACATCCTGGCGGTCCCGAAACTCCCTGCGGCGGAATCGACCGTGCGCGTCCTGGACCGGAATCGCTACTTCGGCGGCACCGCGGGAAACATCGCCCGGATGGCCGCGCGCCTCGGGGTGCGGACGGCGGTCGCGTCGTTCGTCGGCGCCGACTTCCCCCCGGACTACCGGGCGGCTCTCGAGGAGGACGGCGTGGACCTCGCGGACCTCCGGCTGGTGCGCGGTGCGACGACCCCTTCCGCCTGGATCTTCACCGCCCCCGACGGCCGTCAGGCGACCGTGATCGACCAGGGTCCCATGTGGGAGGCGCACCGACGCCGTACGCCGGAGCACGCGGTGCGGAGCTCGCAGGTCGTACACCTCGGGACGGGACGCGCGGACTACCACCTCAAGGTCGCCCGGCTTGCCACGAGACTCGGAAAGACGATCGCGCTGGACCCCTCGCAGGAACTCTCGTACGCGTACACCCGTTCCTCGTTCCTCGCGCTTCTCCGGCATGCGCGCTTGTTCTTCGGGAACGAGGCGGAGGTCCGACTCGCGCTCCGGTACGCGGGACTCCGCGAGCCGCGGGACCTCCTCGCGCACGTGGAGCAGGTCGTGATGACCCTGGGTCGGAAGGGGAGCCTCGTGTACACGCGGGCGGAGGGCGTGCATCGGATCCCCCGCATCCGGCCGCGCCGGCTCGTCGACGTCACCGGAGCGGGCGACGCGTACCGCGCGGGGTTCTACGCGGGCATGAGTCGCGGGTACGACCCCCTCCGTTGCGGACTGCTCGGGAGCTCCGTCGCGAGCTACGTACTCGAGGGACGGGGATCCCAGACCGGGATCCCGACGTGGGACCGCGCGGTCTCCCGCGCTCGGCGGCATGCAAGTTTCTAGCTCGGTTCCTCCCCTGATGTGGAAAGCTTTATGGTAGGTAGACGGGTTCCCGGCGCAACGGGTGACCCCGAATGGCCATCGGTTTCGTCCTCATCTCGACCGCTCCTGCGAAGGAGCACGAGGTGTACAACGAACTCATGAAGGTCAAGGAGATCGTGGAGCTCCATCCGCTCTTCGGGGAGTACGACCTCATCGCCAAAGTCGAGGCCGGGGACTTCAACGTGCTCGGGCAGGTCGTCGTCGATAAGATCCGTTCGATCCCCGGTGTGATCGACACGAAAACGCTGACCGGCATCAAGTTCTAGGAGGATGAGCGTGCCCATCGAAGCTACGGACCTTCTGACATTCGTGACGATCCTGCTCCTGACCTTCGCGTTCGTCCTCCTCATCGCTGGCGCGTTCACCGCGTATTTCGGCAGCGGCAAGAGCCGGAAGATCGGCGCGGGCCTCCTCGTCGGCGGACTCGCGGTCGGGTTCCTATGGATGTTCCTCTCCGCCTTCGGAGGGCCCCTCGACCCAGGCCAGGGGTTCCTGTCCGGCGCGATCGTCCAGGGAATCCTCGTCCTCTTGGCGGCGTTCCTTGGCGCGGGCGCAGCGATCGGTTTGTTCCTGCTCGCCATCATGAAGAGCTGATCCGGCTCATCGCGGCGGATACCCCGGCGGGGGGATTATCGACCTGCGTCGGCCGCGGCGCACCGCGACTGCCATGATTGCGACAATCACGAGCACGACGATGAGGAGCCACACGAGGAGCGGCATCCCGAGAAACCCGACGTCCTGATACCGGTACGATGTAAGCTCTGCGGACGACGTCTCCTGGTTGTTCCCGTCGAACGTCTGCCTTCTGGCGTAGTTCCCTGCGGAGGGCGCCCAATACGTCGTCGACCGTTCGCCCGACTGCGCTCGGAGAGGTGTGGTCTCGAACGTTCCGCCAGGCACGGTCACCGTGGATGTGGCCTCCACGACGTAGCTCGTGTCCAGGAGGGCCTGGACCGGGTTGCCAGGACCGAACGGCAAGATCTGGGTCACCGTCGAACGCGTCGAAGAGGACGTCCACGTATCCTGCGTCCTCAGCGGCCACCGGGTCGCAACGGGCGGGTCGTGTGTGAGGGTAAGGATGACCGTGAATTGGAAGAGGACGGTCACCGTGACGTTATAGGTCAGCTTGACGAGCGAGAGGTCCGACGTTCGGTACCAGACGTCCCCGCCGTGGAACTCGATCAGGTTCGACCCATTCATCGTCAATCGAAGGCGATAGGCCTCGTAGCTCGCCGTGCCGACGGAAACGGTGTCGACTCCGACGACCTCCATGCGATACGTCCCGGGGCCGTTGACCCAGTCGAAGACGGAACCCGTGTGGCTGTAGGCCCAGAAGTCCCCGGGGCTCCACGCCGGTTTCCCGGCGTCTGCGGCCGCGGGTGGAGCGATTGCGACTAACACGACCGCGAGGGCGAGACTGAGCGCCGGAATCGACAGGGGGTGGTGCATGGCGTGGTTCGGAGGAACGGTTCGGGTTCTAGAACCTTCCGCGCCGGTTCCAAACCTTAATGGACCCGCCGACGTACATGCCGTCGATGCCGGACGTCCTCCTGGTCCTCGCGAGCAAGTCCGACAAGGAGATCGGCGACAAGGCGCGGGACATGCTCCGCCAGTTCGGGGTGAGTCATGAGGTTCGCATCGCGTCCGCGCATCGGACGCCGGGTCAGCTGAAGGAGATCGTAGAGCACACCGCCGCAAAGGTCATCATCGCGGTCGCGGGCCTGTCCGCCGCCCTCCCCGGAGCGATCGCCGCCCACACGACGCGGCCTGTGATCGGCGTGCCCGTGAGCGGGAAGATCAGCCTCGACGCGCTCCTCTCCGTCGTCCAGATGCCTCCCGGGGTCCCGGTGGCAGCGGTCGGGCTGGACCGCGGGGAGAACGCGGCCCTTCTGGCGATCCAGATCCTCGCGATCAACGACCCCGATCTCGCCGAGAAACTGCAGGAGCATCGAAGGAAGCTCGAGGAGTGGGTGATCGAGGACAACCGGGCGCTCGCGAAGGAATGACCCACGTCGCCAGGAAGTCAAGCTCGGGACTCTCGCGCACAGGTTCTTTATCGCCGCCACCGTTCACCGTTCGTGTTCGACCCGGAGGCGTTCATCGCGGGCGCCGTCCCGGAGATCCGCGCGAACGTGACCGGGAAGGCGATCCTCGCGGCGTCCGGCGGGGTGGACAGCACCGTCGCCGCCGTCCTCGCCGCCCGCGCCCTGGGTCCAGATCTGCTTGCCGTGTACGTCGACACGGGCCTCATGCGGAAGGGCGAGACCGATGACGTGGGCCGCACGCTCAAGGAGATGGGGGTTCATCATCGGATCGTCGATGCGCGCGACGAGTTCTTTTCCGCGCTGAAGGGCGTGGAGGACCCGGAGAGGAAGCGCGTCATCATCGGGAACAAGTTCGTGGAGATCTTCGAGCGCGAGGCGCGGCCGTTCGGGGCGGAGTGGCTCGTGCAGGGGACGATCGCGCCGGATTGGATCGAGAGCGGCGGGCAGCTCCGCGACCGGATCAAAGCGCACCACAACGTGGCGGGCCTGCCGGAGGTCATGCACCTCAAGTTGTACGAGCCCCTCCGGGACCTGTACAAGGACGAGGTCCGGAAGGTCGCGCGCGCTCTCAGCCTCCGCGTCGCCGAGCGGCAGCCCTTCCCCGGCCCCGCGCTCGCGGTACGATGCCTGGGGGAGGTCACCCCGGAGAAAATCGACGTGGTCCGGGAGTCGTGCGCGATTGTCGAGCAGGAGATCGAAGACGCCGTGGCGAAGGGTGCGATGTCGCTTCCGTGGCAGTATTTCTCCGTCCTGCTCCCTACGCGCACCGTGGGCGTCCACGGGGACGTGCGGGTGTACGGCTGGACCGTGGCGGTCCGATCGATCGAATCCCTCGACGGGATGAGCGGCCGATACTCGAAGATCCCTCACGAGGTCCTGGAGCGGATCTCCGTGCGCATCACGAACGAGATCCCGAAGGTGAACCGGGTCGTCTACGACGTGACGAACAAGCCGCCGGCGACGATCGAGTGGGAGTAGGTCACGTCGCGGGGCCTGCCGGTCCGGAGGGTGCGGCGGGGGGAGCCGGAGGCGGAGGCGGCGCGAGCGTCCCCGGCATCACGGGCTCCGGCGTCGGCAGAACCGGCCTCAGCTCCCCGGTGCGGAGGCGGGCGCTGGCAACGACGAACACCCAGAGGAACAGGAGCCCGGCAATGACCCCTAGGATGCCGCCCACGATCATGGGCACTCCGAAGCTCGGGTCCGCGCCCAAGGTCGATGGAATCCCGCCCCCGGCGGCGGCCTCCGCGATCGTCTCCAGGAACACGATGAACCGCGGCATCTGGAGGAGGGTGAGTGCACCGACGATTCCGGGGGTGGCGGTTCCGACCGCGGCGGCCACGTAGAGCACGACCTCATGTTGCGGCTTCGCGAGCGAGCGCACGGCGAGGACGATGTGTGCCGCGACGAGGGCTGCGACCGTGACGTCGAGGATCGCTCGGACCACCACGCCCAAGTAGAACATCGCTGGGTCCACCTCCACCGTAATCGGGAACCCAAACGAGACCCGGAATCCTTGGAGGTTGATGATGAAGACCGCAACCTCACTCGCGACGCCCAGGGCGATCGCGCCGATGACGAGGAAGAGTGCGATCCGGACATTCCGCGCGTGCGTGGGTCCGAACTCGTTGCGTCCGCCGTACAGGAATCCGAACCCGATGAAGTAGAAGATGAGGACAAGGATTCCGAGGATCAGGCCGAGGATTCCCGCGGCGAGCATCCCGGAGACCTGGTTGAGGACATTTCCGGGAGGGGGCGGAGGGCCGCTGAGGATCTGCCCGAGGAGGAGGCCGATCAGCGCGGAGACCGCGGAGTACGCGATGGCGAGGACGAGCCCGGCGAGGGCCCAATGAAGCCCCTGCGGCGTCTTCGCGCGGGGTGGCGGACCCGGGGGAGGGCCGTACGTGGGCCACGCATACGGCTGCGGATACGGCTGCGTGTACGGATACACGGAACCCGAAAGCTTCGCGGCGTACATCAACGTAGCGAAAGCGTTATGCCCCGACGAGGATAGTCTCCACAATGCGCGTGCTTGTCGTCGACAACGGCGGCCAGTGGACGCACCGGGAGTACCGCGTGCTCAAGTACCTCGGGGTCGACGCCGCCATCGTCCCGAACACGACCTCCCTCCCGGAGCTCGGTCCCGTCGACGGCCTCGTGCTCTCCGGCGGGGCTCCGCGCGTGGGGATCAGCGCGGAGCTCATGGGCCGCAACGGGGAGTACATCGACAAGGCGGACGTCCCCGTGTTGGGCATCTGCGCGGGGCACCAGTTCATGGCGTTGCACCTCGGAGGGAAGGCCGCGCCCTCGAAGTTCCCGGAGTTCGGGAAGGCCGAAATCGTCGTCACGGAGAGGGATGTGCTGTTCGACGGCCTCCCCGAGCGGTTCACCGCGTGGGAGAGTCACAACGACGAGGTCTCCGCCGTCCCGGAGGGCTTCGTGAACCTCGCGCACAGCGAGTACTGCACGTGCCAGGCGATGCGCGCGAGGGACCGGCCGCTGTTCGGGGTGCAGTTCCACCCGGAGGTCGAGGACACGGAGCACGGGTACGAGATCTTCAAGAACTTCCTCAAGGTGTGCGAGGAGTGGAAGTGAAGGCCTCCGCAACGCGTGTGTTGCGCGAGGCGGCCCGGGAACGGCATTCGGGCGAGACGTTCGAGAAATCACTGGCCCGTGCGGTCAAGAGCAACGGGGGCACGTACCAGGACTACATCGACCTCATCGGGAAGGTCCGGGAACGGGAACGTCGGGAGGGCAAGGGCCTGCCCGAGGCCGCGGATCGCCTCTCCCGCAGCGACTGATCAGGGGAGGATGTCGCAGCCCGGATTGAGTCCAAGGAAACGGAACTGGGCGCTGGCGAGGAGGATCAGGCCCAGTGTCACGTGCGCCCACCCAAGTTGGCGTGACTCCGACCGGATGAGAAGGACACCGAGCGCGGCGACCGCGAAGCCGGCGACAGCGAACGCCATTCCCCCTGTGGAACGAAACGTCTGTATCGCCTCGGGGGACGGCGGCGGTGAATCCGAAGGATAGCCACCGATGCAACCGACGGGGGACAGGAAGGGGTACACCCAGACCCCGAGGTAGGCGCCATAGCTCAGGATGGCGGCGAGGATTGCGACGGACGCGAAGGAAACGCGTTTGCGGGCCACCGGTCCCTTCAGCCCAGCACCTCGCGATTGACGACGAATCGAGGGTTCTCCCCCGCCAAGACTCGCAACACCTCTTCCGCGATCGTCTCGCCGACGCGAATCTGCGCTTCCCTTGTGGCGGCGCCAAGGTGCGGCGTGAGGGACGTGTGCTTCGCCGCCAAAATCGGGCTGCCCACGGGCGGCTCCGTTTCATAGACGTCCAGGGCCGCGCCTGCGAGTTCCTCGTTCCTCAGCGACGCCGCCAGGGCGCCCTCGTCCACGATTCCCCCGCGGGCGCAGTTGACCAGGAATGCGGAGCGCTTCATCAACGACAGCTGCTTCGCGCCGATGAGGTGGCGGGTTTCGTCCGTGAGGGCCGCGTGGATGCTGACAAAGTCCGCGTCGAGGAGGAGCGCCTCGAGGCTTACGAGTTCGATGCCCCGCTCCGCCGCCACGGCGGCCGGAAGATACGGATCGTACGCGATCGTGCGCATCCCGAACGCCTTCGCGCGGCTCGCGACCTCCGCGCCGATGCGGCCGGAGCCCACGAGGCCGAGGGTCTTCCCGAAGAGCTCCGTCCCCTCGAACCCCTTCTTCTCCCATCGGCCCGCGCTCGTGCTCCCGTGCGCCTGGGGGATTTGGCGGGCGAGCGACAGCATGTGGGCGAGTGTGAGTTCCGCGACGGAGATCGTGCTCGCGGCAGGGGCGTTCACGACCGGAACTCCCCGGCGCGTCGCCGCCGCCACGTCGATGTTGTCCACGCCCACGCCGGCCCGTGCGATGACCTTGAGCTTCGCCCCCCTCTCGATCACCTCGGTGGTGACCTTGGTGCGGCTGCGCACCACGATCGCATTGTAGGACCCGATGAGCTCGAGGAGTCGCTCTGGCGGCGCGTCGATGAGGTCGACTTCGTGCGCGGCCCGCAGCTTCGCAACCGCCTCCGCCTCCAGTCCGTCCGTCACGAGGACCTTCACGTCGCGGGCACCGGAACGCGCGGGATAAGGGTTACGGAGCCGGACGGGGCAGGAAGAAGAACAGCGCCAGCAGAACCGTCAGCACGATCCCGAGGACGAGCATCGCGGTCGAGATCCTCCGGTCGGACCCGAAGACGATCGGGACGGGGCCGAGGAAGACGACGCCGCCAAACTTCTTGGCGGGAGCGACCGAGGACGGCGCCGGCGGCGCGGTTGGGGGCTCCGATGGCTTCTCGGAGGCCGGCACAAGGCGACTCGCGAGGGACAAGAATCCGAGGAAGAATCCAAGAGTGATCAGCAGCATGCCCGCGAACGCCACCAGACCCGTGCCCGTGAACACCGGGAAGATGAGGAAGAGAGAGACCTGGCCCTCGCCCGTGGCGGCGCTGTAAGCGAGGAGAGCGATACCCCCTATCAAGGCGGTGACCGCTACGAGGGGTAGGATCCGCATCGGGTCGATTCTATGTCTGCTTCCCCATGAATGTTTCCCTGAGGTTTCAAGGCGCTTACGGGCGCGCGAGGACGGGGTTCTCCTTCGCGAACGCCTGAAGGGACTTCACCGCCAACTCCGCGGAATGCACCTCCGCGATCGCAGCCGCCGCTGCCGCGGCGCCCTGGATGGTCGTCAGGAACGGGATGCCGAGGTCGATCGCGAGTCGGCGCATCATATAACCGTCCCTCCGGGCCCCGCTCGTGCTCGTCGGCGTGTTGATGACGAGCCGGATCTCCCCCCGGCGCATGAGGCCGAGCGCGTCCGGGGCTTTGTTCTCGCTGATTCGGTACACGGTCGTGACGTCGACGCCGTGCTCCCGAAGGTGCGCGGCGGTCCCGCGGGTGGCGTAAATCCGGAGACCGTTCTCCACGAGCTTCCCGGCGATCGGCACGAGCTCGCCTTTGTCCTCGTCGCGGACGGTCATGTACACCCCGCCTTCAAGCGGCAGGCCGTTCCCCGCCGCGAGCATCGCCTTGTAGTACGCGCGGCCGACGGTCGCGTCGATTCCCATGACCTCCCCGGTGCTCTTCATCTCGGGGCCGAGGATCGCGTCCACGCCGGCAAGCTTCTGGAACGGGAACACGGGCGCCTTCACGGCCACGTGGGGAATCCGCGACTCGCCGACCAGGCCGAGTTCCCGGAGCGTGTGGCCGAGCATGACCTTCGTCGCGACCTTCGCGAGCGGCACGCCGATCGCCTTCGACACGTACGGCACGGTGCGCGACGCGCGCGGGTTCGCCTCGAGGACGTAGACCTCGTCGTCCTTCACCGCAAGCTGGAGGTTCACGAGGCCCACGACGCCGAGGGCGTCGCACACCTTGGCGGTGACGTCGCGGATCTGATCCAACACCGGGGGCGGGAGGTTCTGCGACGGCAGGACGCACGCGGCGTCCCCGCTGTGCACGCCCGCCTCCTCGATGTGCTCCTGGATTCCGCCGATGTACACGTCTCGCCCGTCGCACACGGCGTCGACATCGACCTCCGTCGCGTGGTCGAGATACTTGTCCACGAGGACGGGATGGTTCCGGGACACGCGCACGGCGCTCCGCATGTAGTACTCCAGCTCCTCCTCGCTGTGAACGAGCTCCATGGCGCGGCCCCCGAGGACGTACGACGGGCGCACGAGTACCGGGTACCCGATCACGGCGGCAAGGGCGCGGACCTCCTCGAACGAGTGACCGGCCGCCGCTTTCGGCTGCTTGATCCCGAGCGACTCCATGAGCGCCGCGAACTTCCCCCGGTCCTCCGCGAGGTCGATCCCCCCCGGCGGCGTCCCGAGGATCCTCGTCTTGAGATGGCGCCGCGCGAGAGCCTCTTGGAGCGGCACTGCGAGGTTCACGCTCGTCTGCCCGCCGAACTGCAGGATCACGCCGTCCGGCTCCTCCGCCTCGAGGATGTTCAGCACGTCCTCCAGGTTCAACGGCTCGAAGAACAATCGGTCGGAGATGTCGAAATCCGTGCTCACGGTCTCCGGGTTGTTGTTCGCGATCAGCGCGCCGATGCCCTCCTCCTCGAGCGCGAAGATCCCGTGGACGCAGCAGTTGTCGAACTCGACCCCCTGGCCGATCCGGATGGGACCGCCGCCGACGATCAGGACCTTCTTCCCGGGGAGCGGCCGGAGCTCACTTTCCGCCTCGTAGGTGGTGTAGTAGTACGGCGTGGCGGCCTCGAATTCGCCGCCGCACGTATCGACGATCTTGAACGTGCACGGCCCCCGGAGCGCGCGAATCTCCTCCTCCGTCTTGCCCGTCAGCGCCGCAAGGTACTCGTCCCCGAAGCCCCACACCTTCGCGCGGCGGACGACGTCGGCGGTCGGGTTCGCCCGCACCTCCGCCTCCATGTTCACGAGGTTCCGCATCTTCCGGATGAACCACGGGTCCCATCTCGTGAGCTCGGCGACCCGCGCCTCGGACCAGTCCCGTCGCAGCGCCTCCGCGACGCCGAACAATCGTTCATCGGTCGGATGTTCGAGCTCCTGGGCGAGCTCCTCGTCCGTCCAAGGCTCGGGTTCCAGCCCGGACTTCCCAATCTCGAGGGAGCGAACCGCTTTCATCAGCGACTCCTCCATCGTCCGCCCGATCGCCATGACCTCGCCCGTGCTCTTCATCGACGTCCCGATCTTCGCGTCCACGGTCGGGAACTTGTCGAACGGCCACCGTGGGATCTTCGTCACGACGTAGTCCAGCGTGGGCTCGAAAGAGGCCTTCGTCCGTTTCGTGACGGAGTTCGGGATCTCGTCGAGTGTGAGGCCGATCGCGATCTTGGCGGCGATGCGGGCGATAGGATACCCGGTCGCCTTCGACGCGAGCGCGGAGGAGCGGGAGACGCGGGGGTTCACCTCGATCACACGGTACTCTCCCGTCTCGGGGTGCACCGCGAACTGGATGTTGCAGCCCCCCTCGACGCGCAACGCGCGGATGATCTTGATCGCGGCGTTCCGCAGCGTCTGGTTCTCTCGGTCCGTGAGGGTCTGCGCGGGTGCGACGACGATCGATTCCCCTGTGTGATAGCCCATCGGGTCGATGTTCTCCATGTTGCACACGATGATGCAGTTGTCCGCCGCGTCCCGCATCACCTCGTACTCGAACTCCTTCCACCCAAGCACGGACTCCTCGACGAGGACCTGGTGGATGCGCGAGAGGTGGAGGCCGTGTGCCGCCACGCGTTCGAGTTCACCCTCGTCGTGCGCGACGCCGCTCCCGGTTCCGCCGAGCGTGTACGCCGCGCGGACGATCACGGGGTAGCCGAGATCCCCGGCGGTCGCCTTTGCGTCGTCCACGGAACCCGCGGAGCGGGACTTCGGAATTGGCTCGTCGATCGCGAGCATGAGTTCGCGGAACTT
>DATEUK010000079.1:0-9096 GCA_035283165.1 Thermoplasmata archaeon | reverse complement strand
TGTGGCGGGGGAGCCGGCATCGGCGGCGGCAGCACGGCGGGGCGCGCGAGGACCGCGAGGACGAGGAACGCGACCGCCACGAAGAACAGGACGCCCGCGAGGGCCATGCCGCCCATCATGCCGCCCATCCCGCTCATCATGCCACCGCCGCCCTGGATCGAAATCAGGGAGACGGCGATCGCCCCGACCAGCAGGACGGCCCCCAGCACAAGCACGTCTCGGGTCCGCACGGTTCGCCAAGCGGTTCCGTTCCTCTTCAACATTCCTACGCATCGCGCCACGCCTCGGGACATCTTATATATCGACCTTGGAATGGCGGCGTGGGTACGACCATGAAAAGCGTCGACGCCCTCGCGAAGAAGGCCACGGAGTACAAGGCGAAGGGGCTGAGCGAGAAGGAGATCGGGGACGAGCTCCACCTGTCGCCGGAGACCGTCACGTGGCTCCTCACGCGGGGCATCAAAGGCGGGGAGCCGCCGAAGGACGTGAAGATCGGCTGGCGGTCCGTCGGCGTCTTCGGCAACCGGATCGGCTTCATTGCGGCGGCGATGACGGACATCATCCTCGAGGAGTCGGAGAAGTCCGGCGTGGAGCCGGACACGATCGCTGGGATCGCGATCAACGGCATCCCGTACGCAACGCTGATCAGCGAGGACATGGGCAAAGAGCTCGCGATCTATCGCCCAAGCGAGACGCGCGGCGGCGGCGGGGCGTGGTCCTCGAATTACGCGTCCGTCGAGGGGAAGAAGGTCGTGATCGTCGACGACGTGATCTCCTCCGGCGAGACGATCAGCGGCGTCGTGAACGACATCCATGAGGCGGACGGGCAGGCGGTCCTCGCGGTCGTGCTCGTGAACAAGACGGAGCAGAACGAGCTGCACGGCGTGCCCCTCCGGGCGCTGATGCGGGCGCGTGCGATCACGTGAACATGGTGCACTGGTTCGACGAACTCCTCGCACACGTCCGCGCCTCCGTGGAGCCCAAGCGCGAACTCGTGATCAATGGCGGCCTCAGCGTGAGCGGGCTCCAGCACGTGGGCCGCCTGCGGGGGGAGATCGTGCTCTGCCACTGCCTCGCCCGCGCGCTGCGCGAGGAAGGTCGCGTGGTCACGCAGGCCCTCGTGCAGTACACGCAGGATCAGTGGAAGGGGAAGGAGTGGCAGCTCTCCCAGTTCCCCGGCGATTCGGGAAGGGAGCACGTCGGGCGGCGGCTCATCGATGTCCCCGACCCTCACAGGTGCCACGAGAACTGGGTCGTTCATTACTGGGCGGAGTTCTCTGAGTATCTGCCCGCGTACGCGCCGGACGTCCGGATCACGAGCACAACGGACCTGTACCGCCGGGAGGACATGCGCCGCCTCGCCGCGGACCTCGCGGGCCGGGCGGAAGAGGTCCGCGCCGTCGTGAACAAGTACCGCGCGCGCAAGCCGTACGCGGAGGGGTGGATTCCCTTCGAGCCGTATTGCAACGCGTGCCGTCGCGTGGGGAACGCGCGCGCGATCCGCATCCACGGGATCGACACGGTCGACTACGAGTGCGAGTGCGGCGACCGGGGCACTTCGAAGCTGGAGCTCGGGAAGCTGAATTGGCGGTTGGAGTGGCCGGCGATCTGGAAGGTCCTGGCGGTGGACGTGGAGCCGTTCGGGAAGGACCATGCGGCCCCCGGCGGCTCGCGCGACTCGTGCAGGGAAATCGCGCGGACCGTCCTGGGATTCGAACCCCCGTTCGGGATCCCGTACGAGTTTGTCGGCCTCGGGGAGCGGGCCGTCGACAAGGGGGACATGGGGTCGAGCGACGCGATCGGGTTCGGCCCCGCGACGTGGGACGCGATCGGTGACCCCGAGGTCCTGCGGTACACGTACCTCAGCGTGCCCGTGGTCCGGCGCGTCGTCCTCGACCTCGGGAAGGCGGACGTATACCACGACGCGTACGATGCGGGGTCGGGGGCGTACCACTCCGAGGACGCCTCCGAGGAGGCGCAGGTGCACCGACGGACGTTCGCCCTCGCGGCGATGCATCCTCCACCCGCCACGAAACCGTTTGTGCTCGCGTACCGCCATGCCGCGTACCTTTCGCAGATCTCGCCCGAGGAGGGCGGCGTCGACTGGGTGCTCCGCCGCCTCCGCGACACCGGAATGCTGCGCCGCGAGCTGACGGCGGACGAGCGCGCGCGCGTCGCGGGCCGCTTGGGGCACGCCCGGCGATGGGTCGAACGGCACTCCCCGGAGAGCCGGGTCGAGCTCCTGGACGCCCTGACGGACTCGGTCCGCGCCCAGCTCACCGCCGAAGACCGGGAATCCCTCCGCATGTACGTGGACCGGGCGCGGGCGGCGGAGTGGCAGGAGGACGCGATCAAGGAGTCGATGGTCTCCCTGACGAGGAGCGGTGGTCTCCCCGTGGACACCCCGCGGTTCTTCCGGAACCTGTACCTCGTCCTCCTCGGACGGGAGAAGGGCCCCCGTGCGGCCCCGTTCGTGGCGGTCCTCGAGAAGACCTTCGTCCTCGACCGCCTCCGGGACGCCTCGAATCCGTAGGGACTCGGTGCGCTCGGGCGCCCCCTGCCTCCTTTAAATACAGGTACAAACGAGTTCCACACCGCTCATCTAGCCTCCGGCGGGTGCTTTCCTCGGGTTCGGATGGGGGGTCGGGTCTCTCTCCTCTTCATCGTTGTCGCGATCCTCTCGATCGTCGTATCGCCCCTCGTCGGGAGCCTTCCGGAACCGGGGGACAATGTCGGGGTCGTCGCCGGCCCGGAGAGCGCCCTGAGTCCATCGTTGGCGGTGGATCCATCCGGCGTGCTCCACCTCGTGTGGTCCGACGACAGGGCCGGGGAACGCGGCATCCACTACGCGCGCTCTGCCGACGGCACGACGTGGACGCCCGCCGCGCGGATCGACCCGCCGGGCGCCGATTCGTACATGCCGCGCATCGCCGTCGATTTGGGTCCCGGGCCGTTCCAGGGGCGCTTGTATGTGACGTTCGAGCGACGCGTCCAGTCGCGATGGTCCGCGTGGCTCGTCTGGTCCGACGGCGGTTCCTCTTGGTCCGCGGCGCAGCGCGTGGACACGGCGCCCGCGGGCGTGTCCGCCTTCGACGGGGTCGTCGCCGCCAGCGCGGGTCGCGCGTACGTGGCCTGGTCGGACGATCGGGTTTCGTCCGAGATCCACATCTTCCTTCGCGCCTCGACCGACGGGGGTATCACGTGGGGTCCGGGCACACGCGTGTCCTCCCGCGAGACCATGAACCTCGGGCCCGTCCTGGCGGCGGCGGGCGACACGGTCGTCGCCGTCTGGCGGCAGATCGGCCCCCTCCCGGGAATCGCGTCAGCACGATCCGACGACGACGCAGCGTCCTGGCACGCTTCCGTCCTCGTGCAGGGCGGGCCGTACGACGAAATCCGGACCCCCGCCGTGTACGTCGACATGCTCGGGACGGCGCACGTCGCGTGGTCCGGATGGCCGTTCCCGATGGCGGAGGGAGACCTCCTCTACGCGCGGTCCTCGGACGGACGGTCGTGGTCTCCGCCCGTCGTCATCGACGACGACCTCGGACTCTCGACGCCCGCGTCCCCGTCGATCTCCGCCCTCGCGGGAACCGTGTGGGTTGCCTGGTCCGACGACCGCGACGGGGACGGCGACGTCTTCGCATCCTGGTCGGCGGACGGGGTCGTCTGGGGCGACGGGGTCGCCACGGGGGCCGACCTGCGGGTCGACGACACGGACCGGAATGCGGATCCCGCGGACGACCGGACCGAGCAGCGCACGCCGACGGTGGCCACCGGCGGGTTCGGCGTCTACGTGGCGTGGGAGGACTTCCGCGCGGGGACGTCGGACATCTATTTCTCGGAACTGCGGGTGTCTCCGCTCGTCATCACGGAGATCCAGGACGAACCCGCGGCGCTGGCGCAGGTGGAGGTCTACAACTTCGCGCGCGTGCCCTTCGATGTGACCGGAGCGACGCTCGTCGCGGGCGCGACGACCGTGGACCTGTCCCCGCTGGGGGGCGTCCCGGCGCGAGGACACGTGGTGATCGGAGCCCCGGCATCCGCGGACCTCCGCGTTTCCCTCGACCTCGGGACGGAAGGGGCGCGCGTCGAGATCCGGCGCGGGGCCGAGACCCTTGCGACCGCGGGCTCTGGCTCGTTCGGGACCGCGACGGACCCCCTGCCGGGGGAGTCCACGGCGCGCTACGCGAACGCGATGGGCTACTCCGAGGGATGGACGCGGTCGTCGGTCCCCTCGTTTCACGCGCGCAACTCCGTGGCGGCTCCGGACCGATCGCCCGACCTCGTGCTGAACGAGGTGTTGTACCGCACGAACGCGACGGACGAGCGCTTCGTGGAACTCGACTACCGGGGAACCGCATCCCTGAATCTGTCAGGCTTCCGACTCGTCGCGGACGTCGTTCACACCGTCCTCGGCGGGGTCGCCACTCCCGGCGCTCGTCTCCCCCTCCTGGCGTACGATCGAGCGCCTCCGTTCTTCGACACCCTCGACGAGGCGGGCGATAACGTGTACCTCTACGACGCCTCCGGGCGGCTCCTCGACATGGTCGGCTGGACCTCCCCGCACGGTCGAGGCCTGAGCCTTGCGCGCGTCGAGGACGGCCTTGGAGGCACGACGGCATACGACGACCCGTCCGCGCTCGCCAGCGGCTGGGCGTTCGACCGCAGCCCGACCCCGAGCCACCTGGAGCTCGGCCCTTCCCAGAGCCATTTCGCGGACATCGGTGCGACGGTCCGGTTCGACATGCTTGCGACGAACCGCCATCCCGCCGCGGACTACGTGAACCTCGTCCCGTCCTCGCCCGCCGGTTGGTCCGTGGCCCTGGCGCAGCTGGATGGCACGCCGCTGCAGGATTCTGCGGGGGACCCGGACTCGATCCCGGACCTGGGACTCGTGCCCCGCGATGGGAGCGTTCCGTTCGTCGCGGACGTCGCGATCCCCGTCGCCACGTCCAGCGGCGAGGGCGACCGCGTCCTCTTGGAGGCGCGCATGGGGGTCCTCACCGCGTCCGCGACCCTGACCGTCCGGCTGCGCCCACACCTAGAGCTGGCGCGAGCGGTCGACCCGTCGACGGTCTACGTCTCCGGGGCCGGACCGCCGTACAACGAGGTCGCGAGCGTCACGGTCTCCCTGCGCGGGACCGGGCTGCCCCTGCAGGTCCGCGTCCCACAGGATGTCATCCTCCAGATCGACGTGTCCGGGAGCATGAGCACGAGCGACCCGACGAACCTTCGTGTGGCGGCGGTGAAGGGTTACATCGACGCGATGCAGGACATGGACCGCGCGTCCGTGCTCGGGTTCCACCACGACGCTTGGATCGTCAATAACCGCACGCTCACCTCCGCGGACGCCACGGGGAAGGCGCTCCTGAAGGGGGACGCCGACACCCTCGCGTGCAGCCCGATTTGCCTCGGGTTCAACTTCACGGACATCGACGACGCGATCCAGCTGGGGAACAACTGGATGGTCGCGCACGGGAACCGGTCCCGGAGCCGCGCGGAGATCCTGCTCACGGACGGCGTCTGCTCCCCGGACCCGTGCACGCGCACGAACAGCTTGCTCGACCAAGCGGTTCGCGAGGGGATCGCCATCTTCGCCGTTGGCCTCGGGTCTGAGGTCGACGACGCGTTCCTCCGGAACATCGCGGAACGCACGGGCGGCCAGTACTTCTACGCGGACACACCCGAGGACCTCATCTGGATCTACGAGGACATCCAGCGCCGGACGATCCGCACGGCTGCGCTCGATCCGAACCTGGCGGACGACGTCCCGATGGTCGAGGACGTGGTCCCCGCGTACCTCACGGTCCTGCCGCCGTTCGTGAATCCCGCCACCGGCAGTCCCCGGAACCCGTCCTTCCTCACCGTCCTCCCGGACCGCACGGTCCTGCAGTGGAACGTGAGTCGGGTGGACATCAACGAAACGTGGAGCGTCGCGTACCGCGTCACGTCGGATCGCATGGGCCTCGTGAACGTCTCCCTGTACCCCGACGCTCGGGTCCGGTCCCAGCGATGGGACGGGGTCGACGTGACGCAACCGATCCCGCAGGCGGCGCTCGAGGTGCTCCCGATCCCGACGCCCCCCTCCGTGGTCGAGACGTCGCCGCCGAATGGAACGATCGACGTGGCGCTTGAGGCGCCGATCTGGGCGCGATTCAGCGAGACCATGGACGTTACGACTGTCACGTGGGTGTTCTCCCCGCCCGCCACCGTGACCCCATCGTGGACCTCGTCCGACGCCCTCACCTTCGATCACGCCGCCATGGCGGAGTGCACGCAGTATTCGGTCGAGATCACGGGCGGCGCGGACCTCGAGGGAGAACGGCTCGTCCCCGGACCGGCGCCGAACCCGTGGTCGTTCCGCACGATCTGCACGCCCCCATACGTCGTGTCGACACGCCCGGTGAACGGGGAAGCCTTCGTCCCGCTGGATGCGTCGATTGTCCTCACGTTCAGCGAGCCGATGGACATCGCCACCGTGACCGTAGCCGTCGCCCCGGACGTCGCGGTCTCGCCCTGGTGGTCCGTCAACGACACGGTCCTCACGCTGACGCACTCGGTGCCGCTCGCGGAGTGCACGTCGTTCATCGTGACCGTAGGAGGCGAGGATCGGGACGGGAACCCGCTTGCACCCGGTCCCGTGCCGAACCCCTGGTCCTTCTCCACGATGTGCCCTCCGCTTGTGACGTATATGATCACAAGGGCACCGGAGACGGGTACTGTCCTCGTCGACAACATCTCGTACGCGGTCCCGGCATCCTTCGCGTGGGTGCCGGGAGAATCGCACCGACTCGTCGCCCCCGACATCGATTCCTACGGCGCGTCCCGCTTCGTCTTCGCCGCGTGGGACGACGGCCGCCCGCGCGACCATGTGGTGACCGTGGGGACCGCGAATCGCACGATCACCGCCCAATACGCGCTGCAGCATGCCGCGACGCTCACGCTCCTCGGCCTGCGGATCGATCGGCCCGCCTCGATCGCATACACGGCGTTCGGCTCGCTGTCCACCGATCCCGCGTTCGACACGTGGTCCTCTTGGGTCGACGATGGCTCGGACGTGGTCGCTGACTCGCTCGTCGCGGGCAACCCGGGTGAGCGCTACGTGACGATGGATGCAACGTCGTGGACCGTCCTAACCCCCCTCGCAGAGGTCGTCTCCTACGTGCGCCAGCTCACCGCGACCCTCTCGCTCTTCGGCCTGAGGAGCGATCGGGCGGCGTCCATCGAGTCCACGACGTTTGGCGTCCGATCGATCGCCTCGGGGTTCGAGGGATGGTCCTCCTGGGTCGACGACGGTTCCCGAGTGGTCGTGGACGACATCGTCGTCGGCGCGCCTGGAGAACGCTTCGCCACGAGGGATGCGACATCATGGAGGGTTCTCGATCCGATGGGGGCCGTCGTCACGTACGTGCACCAGTTTACGGCCACGCTCCACATCGAGGGACTCGACGGGCACCAGATTCGCCTGGCCGCGACATCCTTCGGCGAGGCGTTGGGGACGACGGCCTCCACGTCGTGGTCCTCGTGGGTCGACGCGGGTCGCGACGTATCGACCGACGACATGCTCACGATCGGGGAGCGTGAGCGATACCGTACAGAGGGCATGACCCGATGGACCGTCTCCGCCCCCCTTGAGGAGACGATCGCGTACCTGCACCAGTTCCGGCCCCGCGTGACGCTCCAGGGAACGGACCCCGCCCACAGCGTGGGCGCAGCTTGGCGCGAAGACGGCACCGACGCCCTCGACGAACGCCTCGCGGGGGAGTGGTTCGAGTGGGCGGACGAGGGCTCGCAGCTCACGTTCGAGGAGACGACGACCGGGACGCCGCCGCGGACCACGGAGGACCCGACCTCGTTCTTGGTCGACTCGGCGTTCGACGCAGTCATCCGGTACGCGGCGCCGGTCTCGGCGCCGACGCAGAATTGGAAGCCATTGCTCGCCCTCGCGTACTTCGCGGCCCTTCTCCTGGCGGGCTATGGCTGCGGAACTCGGGCCCTCGACCGCCATATGCCCCGCAGTGCCCTGAGGCCCGGCGAAGTGCCGGCGACGATCCCTCTGTCAGAGAAACTTGCGCGCCTCACAATCGCGCAAATCGCGGAGAAGGTTCGAGGCGACCGCCGGTTCACCCGCCTCCTGCTCGTCGTCCCGTCCGCGACGGTGGAGGCGGGAGCCGGGGTCCTTTCCTTCTTCACAGGAGTCCTGCGAGTCCCAGAGGCGGGCTCGTGGTTCCCGGTCGGATTCTGGGTGAACACGCTCGTCCTGGCGGTGGGCCTCTCCCTGGATGTGGTCGCGTGGCGTCAGGGGTACCGGATGACGGAGGACGACCTCCTCGCGCTCGCGGAATCCCATGCCGCACATCGATGAGGAACCGGGCAGCCGTCGATTCTCTGGACCGTTCACGGCAAGGTGGTGATATGGATTCCAAGTCCTCCCCCCGGCCGAAAGCTAATTGAGGGCAAGGCCATAGCTTCCCCACGGAACCGATCATCGCGGGGCGGGACCTCCGGAAGTCCTTCGGCGCCACGCTCGTCCTCGACCACGCGGAGTTCCGTCTCCACGAAGGGGACAAGGTCGCCCTCGTGGGTCCCAACGGGGCCGGCAAGTCCACGCTGTTTCGCCTGATCGCCGGGGAGACGAGACCGGATATGGGCGATCTCGCCCTCAAGCCAGGCCTGCGCTACGGCTACCTCCCGCAGGTCCCGAACGTCCCGCCGGACACGCCGGTTCGAGACGTCCTCTCCCTCCCGAGCCCCGAGGTACAGCGCATCGATGGGGAACTTGCGGACCTCGAGGCGTGGATGTCTCGCCCGGACGCCTGGGAAGCGAAGGACGCCTCGGCGAGGATGGCGCGATACGAGGCGCTCCACGTGGAGCTCGGCGCCGCCAAGTCGCGAAGCGTGATCGTGAACGACCCGATTCTCAACGACCTCGGCATCGGCGAGGATCTGCTCGACCAGCGGTTCGACTCCCTGTCCGGCGGTGAGAAGTCGAAAGTCCTGACCGCACGCGCCCTCGCGAATGCAAAGGAGAAGGACGTCCTCCTGCTCGACGAGCCGACGAACCACATGGACATCGACACGATTGAGTGGATC
>DATEUK010000078.1:0-20532 GCA_035283165.1 Thermoplasmata archaeon | reverse complement strand
GCCATCGACGCGATGAAGGCGCTCGAGGAGACGATCGAGCACGCGCGCGAGGAGCGGGTCGCGGAGCAGCGGAGGAAGGAGATGGAACGCGCGCGGAAGGCGTCCGACCGATTCGTGCGCGTCCGCCGAATGATCGAGGAGCTGAAGAAGGCGAACATCGACATCCAGGGCTCGGACGAGGCCCTCCTCGAGGCGGAGAAGGCGCTCCAGGTCCGGGACTTCGAGGCCGTGGAGGAGCTGCTCGCGGATCTCGAGGTCACCGCGCGGGAGATGCGCGCGGAGCTTGTCGCCGCCACGCGCTTCCTCGTGGGCAAGGCGAGGGAGGCGGTCGACGGGGCGGAGCGTGCCGGAGTGGACGTCGCAGACGCGCGGGGGCTGCTCGAGAGCTCGGAAGACCTACTCGCGAAGGGACGGCTCGACGATGCGGTGGAGAGCGCGAACGCTGCAAAGCAGCGGGTCGATGCCCTGATGCGCGTCCTGTCCGAGGAGGTGACCCGGAAGGAGAACCTCCGGGTCGAGACCGCCCGGCATAAGATCGACCGGCTCAAGCTCGTCATCGAGGACCTCCGACGCGCGGACATCACGATCGAAGGGTCCGAGGGGGCCCTCACGAAGGCGGAGGAGGCGCTCGCCGCGAAGGAGTACGAGGATGTGCACACGATCCTCGCGGAGACGGAGGCGATGGCCGATTCCCTGAGGCGCGAGCTGAAGGCGGCCGCGGAGCAACTCCTCGCGCGCAGCCGGGAGAACGTCGAGGAGGCGAAGGTGAAGGGCCTCCAGGTGCGCCGGGCGGACATGGTCCTGCTGAACGCCTCGGACGCGATCGAGGATCAACGGTACGTCGAGGCGATCGAGTACCACAAAGTCATCGACGACATCGTGGACGACGCGAAGCGGATGCAGCGGTTCCGCGAGCTCGAGGTCGAGGTGGGGATGCTGCGCTCGGACCTCGCCCAAGCTGCCGAGCTCGGCGGCGACACCACAGGCACGGAGGCGCTCCTCGACCGCGCACAGGAGGAGGTCTCCCTCGGAAGGTTCGACCGCGTCGCGGAGTTCACGGAGAGAATCCGCCAGCAGCTCACGATCACCCGGCAGCACATCCTTGCCGGCAGGCTCGACCGCGCACGCATCGCGATCGGGCAGGCACAGCTCCTGGGGGCATCGGTGCCCGAAGCGGAGGCGATGATCGGGGCGGCAGAGCAGGCCATCGAACGGGAGAGCTACGATGCCGTGGACGCGATCGCGAAGCAGATCGAGGCGAAGGCAGCCGAGGCGAGCCAGGCCTTCCTGGAGACGAAGGCGCAGGAGGATTTTCTCGCGCTCGAGGACCTCGCCAAGCGGGTCCGAGCATCCGGTCTCGAGGTTCCGGAGGTCAGCCGGTTCCTCGAGGAGGCCCGACGGCTGAAAGTGGAGGGCAACTTCGAATCGATGGCGCAGGTCGTCGCCGAGGCCCGGCGGCTCCTCGAGAGCACGAGCCACGACCACATCGCCACGGAGCACCGCCGGAAGATCCAGGGCCTGTCGGCCATGCTGGAGGCGGCCCGCCGGATCGGCGCCAGCACCAGTGAGGTCGAGCAACTCTTGGACCAGGCGGAGAAGGCGATCCAGGGGAACGATCTCGCGCTCGCGGACATCCTGGTCAAGCAGGCGGAGGTGTCCACCGGACTCCACATCCAGCAGTTCATCCAGAACAAATACCCCAACCTCGTCGTGAGGATGCCCACCAAGGGTCTCCAGGCGAACGCGTGGAACCGGTTCGTCGTGGAGATCGAGAACCGGGGAACGATGGGCGCGAAGAACGTGAACCTGAACATCGAAGGGGACGTCGAGGTGCGCGGCGCCGAGCCGATCTCCGAACTCGGCGTGGACGAGAAGAAGTCCATCGAGGTCGGTGTGCGGCCGCTCCACGGGGGCGACGTGCCCGTGAATGCGCGCGTGTTCTACAACCGCTACTTCGACGACAACAAGTATGAGATCGCGGACGCCCGCGAACTGAAGGTCGAGACCGCGGGCACGTACCTCGTGGAGGATGTGTTCCTCATTCACGTGGACGGCCGCCTGGTGGCCCACGAATCCCGACGATTCCGGCAGGAAATCGACGAGGACATCTTCTCCGGCATGCTCACGGTCGTCCAGGATTTTATCCGCGACTCGTTCCGCCAGAGGACGCACACGCGACTCAAGCGGTTGGACTTCGGGCAGTCCAAGATCCTGATCGAGCGCAGCACGCATTGCTTCCTGACCACCGTCGTGCTCGGCTCGGAGCCCGCGCTCCTCCCCCTGTACATGGCCGAAGTCCTCCGGGAAATCGAAGGGGAGTTCGGTACCACGCTCGGCGCCTGGTCCGGCATGCTCCATGAGCTGCCCGGCATCAACGATGTGATCCGGAAGCTGCTCCTGGCGACGGAAGCCCGTACCGCGGAGCGCGGCCTCCTAGGCGGCTCCGAGGTCGCGCAGATGGAACGTCTCCTCGTGGATGCGGAGGACTCCGGCGCGGAGATCAAGGAGGTCCAGGAGCTCTTGGCGAAGGCGGAGAGCTCGCTCGAAACGGACATGGACCTCGCCTGGCAGCTCCTGTCCAAGGCGAAAGCACAGGCAAGAGAGACCCAAGTGAAACTCCTCGGGCGCATGAAGCTCCTCGTCGACCAGACCGCGGATTCGGTCGACCGGCTGCGGGGCTTGGGGGTGGATGCGGGCCCGGCAGAGATCCTGCTCAAGGAAGCCCGCGAGGCGTTCGAGTCGGGGCGATTCGACAAGGTCGAGGAGATCGCGAACAACGTACGCGGGACTCTGGAGCGCGTCCAGGCCGATTCGATGGCGAAGGAAGTAGAGATGGAGCTGGGCACCCTGATCCAGGATATCGAGAAGGCCCGCGGAGAGGGCGTCGACACGAACCATGCGGAAGCGTTTCTCGTCCGGATCGAGGATGCCCTGCAGCGGAAGGACTTCCCGGCGGTCGACGAGTTCCTGCGCCGGGCGCGGGAGTCCCTGAGGGAACAGCGGCGCAAGACGATCCTCAAGCGCTCCCAGCAGGAGTTGGAGAGGCTCGGCGCCATGCTCGTGGAGGGGAAGGCGCTGGGGGCCGTGTCGCCGGAGGCGGAGGGCCTTCTCCTCCGCGCTCGGGAGGCGCTCGCGGAGGGGCGTACGGACGACTTGGACGCGATCGTCCGCCAAGCGAGCGCGATCGCGAAGGCCACGATTCAGAAGTTCCTGGAGGACAAGTATCCGCGGCTGTTCCTCACGATGCCCACGGCGGGTCTCCAGGCGGAGGCGTGGAACCGGTTCGTCGTGGAGCTCGCGAACAAGGGGAACCTCGCCGCGAAGGATGTGGAGTTCCGCGTCACCGGCGACGTCGACGTGCGGGGCCTTGAGATGGTGCCCAGAATCGAGCCGAACGAGAAGAAGCGCGTCGAGTTCGGTGTGCGGCCAAGATCCTCGGGACCCGTCCCGCTCGACATGGAGGTCCGATACCACCGTCCGCTGGACGAACGGGAGTACGAACTCACGGATTCGAAGCAACTCAATGCGGAACCGCCGGGAACCTACGTTGTCGAGGACGCGTTCCTCATCCACCGCGATGGACGCCTGATCGCGCACGAGTCAAGGACGTTCCGGGACCCCGTGGACGAGGACATCTTCTCCGGGATGCTCACCGCCGTCCTGTCGTACGTGAAGGAGTCCTTCCACCGCGCGGAGGAGGGGCTCCGGCGCGTGGACTTCGGGAACGAGAGCAAGATTCTGTTCGAGCGAAGCCCGAACACGTACTTGGCGACGGCGATCACCGGAGAGGAGCCCGTCGTCCTCCCGCTGTACATGGTGGACGCCCTCCGGGAGGTCGAGGGTCGGTTCGGGGACCGCCTGGACCAGTGGAATGGGTTCCTATCCGAACTGGCGGGCGTGGAGGACATCGTCCGGCGCCTGCTCTTCGTCACGGAGACCCCAAATGCAGACCTCGGACCCCTTGCACGGTCGCCGCTGGCGGAGACGATGCACCTCGTCGCGGACACCGAGCCGGGCGAGGGCAGGGGCTTCATCGAAGAGGCGCGAGAGGTCATCGAGTCGAGGGACTTCGCGGAAGCGTCCGAGTTCATCGAGAAGGCGGTCGCATCGTACACCGCGGGGCGGGAGCAGCTCCACGAACAGCTCCGCGAGGCCGTGATCACGCAGGGGGCGATGAGCGGGCTTCAGCTCTCGGACGAGCAGATGAAAAAGTACATCGACGTCGTCCACTTCGTCGTGGAGGCGATCTTCGCGGCCCGCGAGAAGGCGGGACTGGACCGCGTGTGGCCCGTGAAGCGCGTGGCGGTGAGGATGGACACGCAGGAAGCCCTCGATGCGGTCACCTCCTTCCGGAAAATCATCGTCAACCAGTCGGGCGCGAAGGAGCTGGACATCGTCCCGCCCGGGCAGACGTGGCAGGGCCTGAGCCTCGCGCTGAACTTGGACTCGGAGGCCATCGCGCGGGCCTACCGGCTGTGGGCGCGGAAGATTGAGATCCTGCTCCGCTCCCAGGACGCGTGGAAGATCAAGCAGGGGATCGACCGCGGCGAGTACAACGTCGGCGTCGAGGGCCAGAAGGTCCGGATCGACCCGTCCATGGTGTGGTTCACGGAGACCGTGCCGGACCACGTCGTCGAGCAGACATTCGACGGCGGCCGAGTGTACGTGGACACCACGATGACGGAGGCCCTCCTCGCGGAGGGGTACGCGCGCGAGCTCGTGAACATCATCCAGGACGTCCGGCGCGAATTGAGGCTGACGACGGACATCTGGATCGAGACGCGGATCCGGGCGAGCGAGACGCTGAGCAGGCTCCTGAAGAACTGGAAGGACTTCATCTCCAAGGAGACGAACACCCAGGCGCTCCGGTTCGTGCGGGGCGACCTCACGGAGGGGTACGTCGTCGAGTGCAACCTCGGGGCGGAGAGCTTCTCCGTGAGCGTGAAGCCGATCGAGGACCTCGTCGTCCAGCCGTGAAGCCTTTTAGGGGCGCCCCCGATTCGCGGCGCGATGGGAGTCGACCTTTCGGACCTCGTCCCCGCCACCCCGCGCACCCTGGGGGACTTCGCGAACCGCTCGATCGCGGTCGACGCGTTCAACACGCTGTACCAGTTCCTGAGCATCATCCGCCAACCGGATGGGACGCCGCTCATGGATCGGCAGGGAAGGGTGACCTCCCACCTCAGCGGGATCGTGTACCGCACAACGAACCTCTTGGCAGTGGGCATCCGGCCCATCTTCGTCTTCGACGGCGAACCTCCCAGACTGAAGGGACGGACGATCGCGGCGCGCGCAGAGATCAAGGTCAGGGCGCAGCGGGAATGGGAGGACGCGCTCCTGAAGGGAGACCTCGCGACCGCGCGGACAAAGGCGATGCAGACCTCGCGCCTCACGAGCGAGATGGTGAACCAGAGCCGACGGCTCTTGGGGCTGCTCGGAGTCCCGTGCGTCCAGGCACCGGGCGAGGGCGAGGCGCAGGCCGCACGGATGGCGCAGACGGGCGATGCATGGGCGGCCGCGAGCCAGGACTACGACGCGTTCCTTTTCGGCGCCCCGGTGCTCGTCCGGAACCTCGCCCTCAGCGGGAAGCGGAAGCTGCCACGGAAGGACGTCTACGTGGACGTGACGCCGGAACAGTCGGACCTGGCGGCGACGCTGGCGAAACTCGGCCTCACGCGCGAGCAGCTCGTGGATCTCGGAATCCTGATCGGAACGGATTTCAACGATGGCGTCAAGGGAATCGGTCCAAAGAAAGCGCTCGCTCTCATCAGCAGGCACGGCACCATCGAGGCCGCGCTCGGCACCATCGGCGCGGACATCCCGGACGCTCCGGCGATCCGAGATCTCTTCCTCCGTCCGAATGTCACGGACGACATTGAGGTCCGCTGGCGGGACCCCGACGCCGAGGGCGTGCGGCGGATGCTCGTGGACGAGCACGCCTTCTCGGAGGAACGGGTGCAGAGCGCGCTCGATCGGGTCGCCGGGGCTCGGAAGCGGGCCGGGCAGCGGGCACTCGACCAGTGGTCGTGAGGCGCCTTGGCGGCATACCTTCTAATACGGTCGCCCGAATCGGCGCGCCATGGCCTTGGCGCCCGAGGTCTCGGTCGCCACCACGGTCGTTCTGTGCCTCGCGCTCTCCGGGCTCGCATACTCCCGAAATGTCCTCACCTGGGACGGCGCCGTGGCGGCGTTCGTCGTCGGCCTCCTCATCGGGGTGTTCGGGGACGTGACCTGGCTCCTGTTGCTGTTACTCTTCCTCCTCAGCTCGTTCGCCGCCACGCGGTATCGATTCGCGCTCAAGGAGGCAATGGGGGTGCAGGAGGGTGCGCGGGGCGAGCGGCACGCCTCAAATGTCCTGGGGAACGGCCTCGCCGCTGCGGCGATCTCGGTCCTGGGCTTCGAGGGCTTTGGCCCCGTGATCCCCAAGGAGGTGAGCGGCCTCCTGTTCGTCTCCGCGCTCGCCGTCGCGGGCGCAGACACCCTTGCAAGCGAGATCGGCGTCCTCTCCCGCAGGGTCTACCTGATCACGAACGGCGCGAGGGTCCGCCCGGGTACCGACGGCGGCGTGTCCCTTCTCGGCCAAGGCGCCGCGACGGCGGCGGCGCTCTACACTGCGCTGTTCAGCTTCCTCGTCCTCGTACCGTTCGCCGATTGGGCGGGGTTCGCGGTCTCGTTCCCGACGGACCCCCGGTTCCTCTTCATCCCTGCAATCGTGGGTTTCCTCGGTTGTCAGATCGACAGCGTCCTCGGGGCAACCCTCGAGCGCCGCCGGTGGCTCGACAAGAAGACGAACAACCTCGTGTCGACGAGCCTCGGCGCGGCGATCGCGCTCGCGCTGTACGTGCTCATTCGCTGAGCGCCTCGCGCACGAGGGACTCGCCCAGCGCCCGCATCGCGTCCGCCTGCTCCGGCGTCCTCCCCTCCGCGTAGATGCGCAGGATCGCCTCCGTGCCGGAGGGACGAAGGAGGACCCAGCCACCCTCCCCGTAGACCTTCACCCCGTCCGTCAGGTCGACCCTCCGGCCCGCCGCCAATTCCGCGAGACGCGCGAGAACGGACTCGCGACGGTCTCCCGGGCAGGGCACGCCCGCCTTGCGCAAGTGGTATCGCGGCATCAACGCCAGCATCTCCGACAGGGGTTTCCCCCGCACCGCCAAGAGTTCGACGATCCTCGCGGCCGTCATCCCGCCGTCGCGGGCGAAAAGGTGCTCGGGGAAAATCATGCCGCCGTTCTCCTCCCCGCCGAAGACGGCACCCTCCGCGTAGATCGCACGCGCGACGAGGGGGGCACCGACCTTCGTGTACTTCACCCGTCCCCCGCCCGCCCGCACCACGTCCTCCACGCAACTCGACGAGCTCACGGGGGTGACGACAAGTCCCGGAGTGCGACGCACTGCCTCTTGGGCAAGGAGCGCGAGCAGGCGGTCCCCGTCGACGAACTGTCCGCGCTCGTCGATGACGGCGGCACGGTCGGCGTCCCCGTCGTGGGCGATCCCAACGTCGGCCCCGAGCGACGGGACCAGCGTCCGGAGGTCTTCGAGATTCGCAGAAGTGGGTTCCGGCCTCCGCCCCGGGAACGTCCCATCCGGCTGCGCGTGAATCGTCGTGACGCGGCACCCGAGATCGCGCAGAAGGAACGGGGTGGTCCCACACGCGGCTCCGTGCCCCGGGTCCACGACCACGTGGGGTCTGCGCGTCGCGATCGCGGCGCGGTCAACCTTGGCGGCAATCCCGCGGACGTACATGTCAGCGCCGTCGGTGGCCACGGAGACGTCGCCGAACTCCCGCCAGGACGGCGTCGCGAACGCCCGCGACTCCACGAGCGCCTCGACCTTCTCCTCCTCCGCGCGGGGGATCTCCATGCCTTGGCCGTCGACGACCTTGATCCCGTTCCACTCGGGAGGATTGTGCGACGCGGTCACGACGACGCCGCCCGAGAGCTTCCGCTCCTTGACGTAGTACTGGAGCGCCGGCGTCGGCAGGATCCCGAGGTCGATTGCGCGGGCGCCGCATGCGAGGAGCCCGGACAGGACCGCGGCCCGGATCATCGGTCCCGACCGGCGGGTATCCCGACCGAACGCGACGGTGACGGGGCCCCAGAGCGTTGCGATCGCCCGTCCCACGTCCACCGCCAACTCCAGGGTCAGGTCCTGGCCCACGACCCCGCGGATGCCGTTCGTCCCGAACAGCCTCATGCCCTCACCCGCGCGTCCACGACGCGCGCGTTCTCCGCAACAAGCGCGCGGTCCGCGACGATGGAACCCCGGACGACCGCGCGGGGCCCGATGCGACACCCTTCGCCGAGGATACTCCCCTCGACGCGAGCGCCCCGGGCAACGGTGACGTTCGGGAGCAAGACCGAGCGCACGATCCGGGCGTCCTCGACCACGCACGACTCGCCGATCGTGACGACGGGACCGACATCTCCCCCGACCTGGGCGTCCGCGGCCACCGCCAAGGGTTTCGTTAGCCTGGCGGCGGGGAGAATCGACGCCCGGCGGCTGACCTCGCTGCCACGGGCGAGGAGCAGGACCTCGGTCGCGTGGAGGAAGTGCTCGAGGGTCCCGGCGTCCGCCCAGTACCCCGTGAACGGGAACCCGTACAGGCCTTTGCGGACGAGCTTGGGGAAGACGTCGCGTTCCAGCGAGATCGTGTCGCCCTCGGACATCGCGGCGAGGACGTCGGGCTCGAGGGCGTATGCGCCCGCGTTCGCAAGGTTCGACGGCGCTTCCCCCTTCCCCGGCTTCTCGACGAACTTCGTGATGCGGTCGCCCTTCATCGCGACGACTCCGAAGGCGCTCGGATCCTCGACCTCCCACAGCGCGATCGCGCCCACGCCGCCAAACCGGCGGTGCGCCGCTACGAGGTCCGCGAGCGCGACGGAGGAAACGACGTCCGCGTTGAGCGCGAGGAACGTGCCCCCGATGCGGTCCTCCAAGTTCTTCAGGCACCCGCCAGTCCCCAGGGGTCGTTTCTCACGCACAATCTCCACGGGACGCCCCACGTCCTCGCGTGCGAAGAAGTCGCGGAGCTTGTCGACGCCGTGGCTCCCGGCCACGATCACCTCGTCCACGAAGGACGGCATGCGTTCAAACAGGTGGAGGATCATGGGCCGGTTGAGGAGGGGCAGGAGCGCCTTCGGACGCGTGAGCGTGAGGGGGCGCAGGCGGGTGCCCATCCCACCGGCGATCAGGACGGCCTGCACGCCCGCGGAACGGCAAGTTCCGGTAAGAACGTATCCCCGTTCGCGGTTACTTCGGGACGATCGTGACGACGTTGTTGCCCCGGAGGACGACGGTGCCGATGCGTCGCACCTGTTCGTCCCGCGTCTCCTCGGTGTCCTCGAGGACCATGTTCATGTATTCGTCGTAGCCCACGAGCTTGCCGTCGAGGATTCGGTTGTCCTTGAGGAGGAGGGAGACCCGCTTGTTGATGGACTTCTCTAGCACGTTGAGTGGCATCACCATCGGCTTCCCCGGCCGCTCGAATCCGAATGAGGGTTTAAAGGTTTCCGTGGGGAACGCTTTTCGGCCGGAGGCCCTTCCAGCCTCGATGCGAATCCTTGAGAGATGGCGTGCGGGCCGGCCGGAGTTCGTCGTCCTCGCGGGAAGCGTGGTCGGATTTGGCAGCAACGTCGCGGGGCTCGCATGGGTCTTCCTCTCGGGAAGCGAGGTTCAGATCCTTGGTTCCGCGGCGGTGACGACCGCGGCCCTGGTCCTCTGCGTCCTTGCGCCGCTCCCGCTTCGAGGAGCGCACCCTCGCACCGCCAGGAGGTTCGGGATCGCGGGGCTCGCGGCATCGATCATCGCGCTCCTCACGGCGCCAGGTGTGATCGGGGGCGGCATCGCGCTCGCGGGAGCGATTTGGGGGCTCCTCGTGACGGAGGGAGGCGGCGGCGCCTGATGGACAACGTATTTATCGCGCCGAGCGCATCCTGACGCGGGACGGGCATGGAGAAGGTCAAGGCTGGCGAGGTGTTCCACTTCTTCGCGAAGCCGATGGTCGCCGCGATCCGTGTGACGGACGCGTCGATCGCCGTCGGCGACACGCTCCTTTTCCAGGGGCCGTCGACGAACTTCGATCAGAAGATCGAGTCGATGGAGATCGACAAGGCGAAGGTCCCGGAGGCGACGCCCGGGCAGAGTGTCGGAATCCAAGTCCGAGAACGGACCCGCCCCGGGGACCTCGTGTACAAGATCGTCAGCTAGCTTCGTCGCGAAGCCCGTGAAGCTCGATGGGTTCCTGGCGGCAGCACACGGAGCAATCCTTGCACAGCCCGTCCTCCGCGCACAGGACGTGCACGTCCTTCCCGCACGAGCGGCAGCGAGGCATCCATTGGTGCACGAGACAAGGGCATTTCAAGGTTTGGCGGCGTCGGCGTTCCGTCCCGCAATCACTTCGTGCACCTCAAGCACGTTCGGCCCCGCGAACGCCTCCCTCGGCGGCGGGTCCGCATGCGCCTCGTGGAATGCCTCGCTTTCCGTCCACCGGTCGAAGTCCTCTTGCGACCGCCAGTGCGTCATCACGACGTAGTAATCACCCTTCACGGGTCGCAGGACCTCGGTTCGGATGAACCCGGGGAGTTGCGCGATCGACCACTTGCGGTTCGCCCACCGGCGCTCGAATTCCACCTCCCAACCCTTCGCGACGGGGATGCGGTTTGCGACCACGACGACCATGCGGCCCGGAGACCGCAGGACGTATTTGGCGGCTACGGCGTCCCCCACGTCTTCTCGCCCGCGCGGATCGGCACCGTCAGCCAGTTCTCCGGCGGCGGGAACGGGCACACGTAGTCGTCGCTGTACGCGCAGTACGGGTTGTACGCGCGATTGAAGTCCACGTCGTAAACGCCCGAAGGCTCGAACGGGAGGTCGAGGTACCGCCCGGCGCCGTACGTCTCCTTCGCGCTCGTCGCGTCGCGGAATGGTACGAACAAAAAATCGTGCGCGCCATGCCCGTGCGCCGGCCGGTACGCGTGGAGCCGAACGGCCTCCCCCGCGACCGGAAACTCGAAGTACCCATAGCGGAGAAAATGCTGCTCGGTCCCCTTGCTCGTGGGGAAGGTCAAGACCTCCTGCTTCGGGTACTCGGCGACGCTGAGCGAGAACCGCAGCGTCAGGTCAATCCCGTAGTAGTCCAGCCCACGGAACGCGTGCCGGACCTCATGGGGGATCGGGGAATCGTGCCCCGCACGAAACCAGTGGTCCTTTTCCTTTCGCTCCTGCTCGATGCGGAACGTGTAGTCGTCGACCATTCCTCAAGTCGAGAGAATCGGCCCCGGATAAACGTTGCAGTCATCCCGGGCCCTTCGCGGTGGGGCGCGCGGCCTTGAGAGCGGCCCTCCACGCCGTTACGTAGCCGACCCCGCCGATGAAGAAGCCCAAGAGTGAGAGGCCGATCAGCGCGGCGATCGGGACGACGAGGGGTCCGAGGATGAACTCGTGCACGTATGCGAAGTCCTGGCCGCCCCCGCCGACCGAGGCCGGTTGCATCGCGGCCCCCGCCACATAGCCGCCATAGGCCGTCAACAGCGCCGCGGCGGAACCGACTCCCCCGCCGAGGATCAGATGGGCCCACGCGGTGTAGTTCCGCCATCCCTTGTACGGGAACCCGAGCGTGGACTCGACGTGATGGTAGAAGAGCGAACTCACGGCGACCGCGAGGATCCCTACGAGGCCGTATCCGATCACGCCGACGACGAACCACGTGCCCGCCCCGCCGCCCGCGACGATCCGCGACGCCGCCGGTCGGCCGAGAACGGCCAGGTAGAGGAGGACGCTGGCCAGCACGAACCCGATTGCGCCCTGCACGACCGCCGCCGCCAGGAACCGGGATGCCCACTTGCCTTCGGTCATGCGCGGCGCATGCAATCCCCGGCTTTCAAGGTTGGTGGGTGTTGTGGCGCCCCGGCGAACAGCGGCGAGTTGATGTCGGGGGCGGGATTCGAACCCGCGGCCTCCGGATTTCCCAGGAGCGCACGTCACCGTCGCAGAACCCTATGAGTCCGGCGCTCAACCAGGCTGAGCCACCCCGACGCCGCGCAAATCCCGGAGGACTATAGGAACGTTGTTGCGCCACCGAAAAGCGCCTCGCATTCCTCGTGAAAGCCGAATGGAGTTCGATCCGACCGCATGGAGAGACGATAGGAACCCAGCCACGACCTCACCCTTTGAGTACGGGGCGACGGCAGAGGCGTTTCGCCGCCGACAACGGTCCCCACCTTGACGCTCGCAGGTTATCCCGCCACCGCCCGGAACGTGAACCCCGGACCGAGGGCTTCCACGAGCGTAAGCCACGCGGAATCCGATCCGGGCTCTTCGCGGTCATCCGAAGCAGATTCCGGGGACTGCGTTCTCGAGCCGATGGCGAGTCGTAGGGTACTTATTCTAAATGCCTGGAAATGAAGTATGTATTCCCGAATCCGTCGTTCCGGCAGGTAGCGACATGCCGAAGTCGGCGCGTCCGGGGGTTGTTCTGTGAAAGTCACACGGCGGGACGCAATCAAGCTAGGCGTCGCGGCGGGGGTGGCGGGGTATGCAGCCTACCGGTTCGCCGGACTTGATTCGCTCCTCCGGCCCGCCGAGACGAGCGGCTACTCCCTTGGCGGGACGGAATCAAGGGTCGCGAGCGTGTGCCTGCAGTGCCCCGCTGGGTGCGGGATTCTCGTCCGGGTCGTCGATGGTCGGGCGGTCAAGATCGAAGGGAACCCGAAGCACCCAATCAACCTTGGGCGATTGTGCCCGAAGGGTCAGATCGGTCTCCAGATTCTCTACGATCCGGACCGAATCAAGGAGCCCTACGTGCGCGAGGAACTATGGCAGGCGTTCGGCAGCGGTTCCCTGGCGGCCTACCTCGCCGCACCCCTCCGAGACCGAACTCCGGAGAGTTTCATCCCGGTGCCGGGTGCTACCGCGGACGAACGGTGGGACAATGCCCTCGGGCTTGCCGCGGAGGTTCTGCGCACGATCCGCGAGAGCACAGGGCCGGGGGAAGGCCCCCACCAAGTGCTTTTCCTGAGCGGACGAAACCGGGGTCAGATGGGCGGATTCATCGACCGGTTCTGTGCCGCGTACGGCACGCCGAACCACATCGGGCACAGCAGCATCTGCGCGGACGGATCGCCGATGGCGCATTGGGCGACCCAGGGATGGAAGGCGTACTCCGGGTATGACTGGGACAACACGAATTACGTTCTCTGCTTTGGCGGCGCTTTCATCGAGGCGTGGCGGCCCACGACGCGCCTCCTCCGAGCGCATGGCACGATCCGCAGGGGCCGCCCGATCCGCGGGAAAATCGTGCAAGTGGACGTCCGGTACTCCGTGAGCGCCGCCAAGGCGGACGAGTGGATCCCCGTGAAGCCCGGAACGGATGGCGCGCTCGCCCTTGGCATCGCCCATGTGATCATCCGCGATGGCCTGTACGACGCGACGTACGTGCAGGACCGCACGTTCGGCTTTGACGGGTGGACGGATGCGGGTGGCGTACCCCACGAGGGCTGGAAGGACGTCGTGCTCCGGGAGTACTCCCCGGCCACGACCTCCGTAATCACGGGCGTCCCAGCGGAGACCATTGAGCGGGTCGCGCGCGAGTTCGCCACGGTTCGACCGGCGATCGCGGCGGGCGAACGAGGTTCGAGCATGCAGACGAACGGCGTGTACAGCCGGATGGCGATCCACGCCCTGAACGCGCTCGTGGGGTCGCTCGGTCGCGCCGGCGGTCCGATCCGGCAGCGCGATCCGCCGCTCGCTTCCGTGCCGGCCGTCGTCAAGGACGCGATCGCAACGTCGGGGGGAGCCCAACCGCCGTTCGACTTCCGCGGGACGAAGTACTATCCTCTCGCGGCAAAGGTGTACCAGGGGGTCCCCGATTTCATCCTCGGCCGACCGGATCCCGCCGGCCGCACCCTCCAGCCGCCGTACCCGGCCAAGGCGATGCTTTGCTACTACACGAACCCCCTGTTCTCGACTCCCGACAGCGCCCGGTGGGACGAGGCGATTCGCCAGATCCCGTTCGTGATGACGTTCTCCCCATTCATGGACGAGACGACCGCGCTCTCGGACCTAATCCTCCCGGACAGCACGTACCTGGAGCGGTGGCAGGACGACGTGATCTACCCCAGCTTGGGGTACCCGGTTGCGGCCATCCGTCAGCCGGTCGTGAGCCCCGTCTACAACACCCGCAACGCAGGGGATGTGTTCGTCGAACTGGCCCGCCGACTCGGGGGGACCGTCGCGGACTCGTTCCCATGGGCCGACTTCCGCGAGTATATGCAGGCCCGGTACCTCGGGATTCACACGACCGCCGCGGGCCGGGTCGGGGAGACGCCTGTGTCGTCGTTTTCCACGTTTGAGGAATTCTGGGACGCCTTCACGCGCATAGGGGTCTGGTCGAGTCCTCCATATGCCTTCGAAGACTGGGCATACACATTTCCCAGCCCCTCGGGGCGCTTCGAGTTCTACTCCCAGCTCCTCCACGAGAAGCTTGAGCACCTCGCAGAGGAGGAGGCGAAACTGATCCAGGACCCGCCGCCCCCCCAGCTCGTGGAGCAAAAGCTCGAGGAAATCCTGGTGGGCTTGCGAATCACGGCGCGGGGAGACATGGTGTTCATGCCGCACTTCGAGGCCCCGCGGTACGTGGGCGACGCCTCCGACTATCCCCTCCATCTGATCACGTACAAACTCATGGTTCACGCGGAAGGACGGGGGGCGAACGTGCCCCTCCTGCGCGAGATGACCACCCCCCACCTCCGAAGGGCGATGAACTGGAACACGTGGGCGGAAATCCACCCGGAGACCGCCCGCCAGCTCCGCGTCGCCGACGGATCGCGCGTGTGGATCGAGTCGCCTCCTCGCGATCCGCAGGGGACACCGCGACGCGTCCTCGTCCCGGCGGTCTTGTACGAGGGGGTCCGGCCCGACACCGTGGCGATCCCGTTCGAACTTGGGCACACGGCCTATGGACGGCTTGCGAAGGGGGCGGGGACGAATCCGAACCTGATCCTCGCGAACGAGTACGATCTCCTAGGAGGACTCGCCGCCTTCTCTCCGACCCGCGTCCGCGTCTACCCCGAGGGGGGTGGGTGACTTGCCCCGCTGGGGAATGGTCATCGACCTCGACAAGTGCACCGCGTGCCAAGCCTGCATCGTCGCCTGTCGGATTGAGAACAACGTGCCCGCCGCGGGCGCGGAGGAGACGGAAAAGGGTCGCGCCATTTTCTGGAACCAGTTCTTCTCCGAGCTGCGGGGTTCTTTTCCCGATGTGAACCTTCGCATGTTCCCCCGACCCTGCATGCATTGCGAGGATCCCCCCTGCGTCCCCGTATGCCCTGTCGAGGCCACGTACAAGGATGAAGAGGGGCGCGTCCTCGTCCGCTACGACAAGTGCATCGGGTGTCGATACTGCATGGTCGCCTGCCCGTACGGCGCGCGGTACTTCAACTGGTTCCCGACGCGGGACATCGAAGGCCAGGTGAATGATCGAAACCCGGACGTCGTCCGCGATTCACAGGGATGGGCCGTCGGTCCCTCCCCGCGTCCCATGGGGGTCGTCGAGAAATGCACCCTCTGCATCCAACGGCTCGAGCGGGCGAAGGAGGAGGGCGCACTCGTCGGGTCCGAGCATCCCGATGGCGTCGTCTCCGCGTGCGCCGAGACCTGCCCCGCCTTCGCGATATCCTTCGGGGACCTGGAGGACCCGGCGAGCGAGGTCCACCGCCTCTCGCTCGACAAGCGTGCGTTCCGCCTCCTCGAGGAACTGGGGACGAAACCCCAGGTGTACTATCTTACGGAGGGATGAGATGCCGGAGCGCGCGAAACAGAAGCCACGAAACGTCGACATGCCGTTCGCCATTGTGGTCATCGGGGCCGCGGCCCTCTTCGGGGCGGCCGCCTTCATCCGCCTCCAGGAGCTCAGCGTGGGGATTGACGCGGGCACCTCAGACGGTGTGCCGTGGGGCCTGCTGGTCGTGAACTACGTCGCCTTCATCGGCCTGAGCGCGGGGGGAGTCATCGTCTCCTCCCTCGTACATATTCTGAACATCCGCAGATTTCGGCCGATTGCCACGTTCGCGGAGCTGCTGGCGATCATCAGCATCCTCCTCGTCCCGGTTTTCATCTTCCTGGACCTTGGACGCCCGGAACGCGCGGTGAACCTGATTCTTTTCGGACGAATCGAGTCGCCGCTCGTGTGGACCGTGGTCGTCCTGTCGACGTATCTCGTCGTGTGCGTCGCCTACCTCTATTACGGTGTGCGCCGCGAGCTCGTCGCCCTCTCCGAGAGGCCGGGGAGGCTGCGTTGGCTCTATCGCCTTGTGCTCGCGGGCTACAAGGACGTTACGCCTCACGCTCTCGCCCGCGATGAGCGAGTCGTACGACGCCTTGCCTTCGTCGTGCTCCCCCTCGCCGTGGTCCTCCACTCCATCACGGGGCTCATCTTCGCGGTCGTGGTCGGGCGGCCCGGCTACAACACGGCGATCATGCCGCCGCTGTTCGTCGTATCCGCGGTCGTATCCGGCATTGCGCTCGTCGCCCTCGTCATCGTCGTCGCGGGGAAGCGAGTCAAGCTGCCGGTGGAGCGGGGGACCGTCGAGGAGTTGGGGCGCATTCTCGCGATCCTCCTCCCCATCCTCGGTTACCTCCTCCTCATGGAATGGACCGTCGTGTTCTACGGCGCGGAGCCCGGTCCCCTGAACGTCTGGCAATTCATCACGTCGGGGTCCTACGCGGCTCTGTTCTGGGCCATGGTCATCTTCGGGCTCCTCATGCCGTTCTTGATCCTCGCCCCGCGCCGCACGCGCACACGAAAGGGAGTCGCGGTCGCTTCGGCACTGATCGTCTTCGGCGTCATGCTGGAACGCTACCTGATCGTGATCGCGCCGCTTCTCTTTCCCTCTCTGCCCGGAGACGTGAGGGCGTATGCCCCCACCTCCTCAGAAGCCGTCATGGTCGCGGGCGTCTACGGCCTCGGCATCCTCCTTCTCGCCCTCTCGACCAAGCTCTTCCCGATCGGCGATATGTACGTGAGGTTGCGTGCACGCGAGGCCGGAGCTCGCGTCTCCGCCGCGACGGGCGCCCCGGAGGGCGGGGGCACGGCTGGGGGACGCGGTTGACCGAGCCGTCGGACCCCCCGCACTGGCGGCGGGCGCAAGTCCTTTCCCTTTTGGCTGCCGCCCTGAGGCCTCCGATCGATTCGGACTCCTTCCGCAAGACCGTCGAGGATCTGTCGCGCGCCGTCGCGGGTGACAAGGACCTCGAAGGCGCGATCCACAAGGCGGCGGTTTTGGCACGAGACCTGCGAGCAGATCGAGAGTACCACCGACTTTTCATGGGCCCGGGAAGGCCGCCCGCCCCGCCCTTTGAGTCCGTGTACCGCGGGGGCCTTGTGTTCGGTCCCGCCGCCCGAGACTTTCTCCTGGAACTCCGCCGCGACGGCCTCGAGCCCGTACCTGACTTCCGACTCCCGCCAGATCACATCAGCCTTGAGCTGGAGTACCTAGCGCATCTCGAGTGCAGGGCGGTCACAGCCCGAGCGGAGGGACGACCCGACGATGCCGCACACTGGGACGGGCGTGCACGGGAGTTCGTGGACCGTCACCTCGCGCGCTGGATTCCTGACTTCCGAAGGCGGTTGGACGCGGCGGCGCCGGACAGCCCGTATGCGCTGATCGCCCGCGCGGTCACTGCAGTCGCGGGACTGGAGCCGGAGGGAAGGTGACGGGCCTGCGCGTGCTCGTCCTCGGATGTGGACACTGTGGCGTCCCGGAGACGCTCTCGCGAATCGCCGGAGGCTCTGATGTGTCCGTCGTCTGGAGGAGGTCCTTGTGCGACACGATGGAACCCCTCCTTTCGACTTGCAGGCCGGATGCGGTGGTCTTTTTGGCGGCGAGGAATGTCGAGCTGCAAGCGCGGGCGGCAGAGGGCCTCATGCGCGGCGGCGTTCACCCTCTCCGAATCCGGTTCCTGGATGCATGGCGGCTGTTTCCTGACGCCATGACGGTTGGGACGCACGTCCACGCCGCGATCGCACGCCTCCGGGCCGCCGAGCCCGTCGAACGCGCCCCGACCCGGCCGACGAACGCGTTTCGCGGTGCCGTGCCCCGGCGGTCCCTGATCTACCCCGTCGCGCGATTTCGGGCTCCGGTCCCCCGAATCGAGCCGTCGCGCTGTCGAGCTCCGAACTGCGACTTGTGCGTCAAGGCGTGCCCCGAGCAGGCGATCGCACGAGGGGTGCCCCCTTCGATTGACCCCTCCGCGTGCACATCGTGCGCGATGTGCCTTGCCGCCTGCCCAACTGATGCCGCGGGCCATCGCGTCCTCTCGCGGTCGACCTTGGAAGCAGAAGCGCGTGCCCTGGCGGACGCTCCGGGCCTCGGTCTGCTCGTCGCGTGCCCTTCCTCGCTCTTGGAAGACAGGATCGAGGGCTTGGGACTTGCGCCTGGAGGGTGGCGGGTCCTCGAAGTGCCCTCCGTCGGCGCCCTCCGGCCGGTGGACGTCCTACGGTTCCTCGCCCTCGGATTTAAGACCGTCGTCGGTCTCGGGGCCGGGGAGTGCTGTCCCGAAGCTCCAGGCCCGTTCGCCGTCGCGTCCGCGTTCCTTGTCGGTATCGGGGACCCAGGAAGGGTCGCATACTGGGATCTCAGCGCTCCGCCACCGGACCTTCGGGAAGGCGCCACGTCCCACCACCAGTCCATCCCCATGGTAGAGTCCCTCCATGAACTCGCTGTCAGGATTGACTCGCACGCCGACAGAATCCCGCTTCCGGGCAGGGGGGCGGGTCTAGTCACCGTCGACCCCGCGGCCTGCACGATGTGCGGTCTCTGCGTCGAGCGATGCTGGTCCGACTCGCTCGCCATGGAGGAGCCCCGGCCCGGAGCCCTGACGCTCACCTTCAACGTCCAGGCATGCGACGGATGCGAGCAGTGCGTGGAGGCGTGCCCCGAGCGTGCAGTGTCACTCCAGCACGCCATCGAACCTCCCTCGAGAGACCGGACGGTGCTGAAGCGAGACGAATGGGTCCTCTGCACTGCCTGTGGGAACCGAGTCGCCCCGCGCGCAATGGTCGACCGAGTGGCGTCGCAATCGACCCTCCGGGCCGGCCTAGACCTGTGCCCCGCCTGCAAGCCCGTGAGGCTCCTCGCGGGAGCCCCCAACGCGTCCCCCTGACGACAAGTCCGGTGGCCCGCTACCGGCGCGTTCGCGTTTGGGTCCCTCGAACGCCTCAGGATCTCTTCCGGCTCGGCTCCGCCCGCGGCAGCCTGGGCTCGCTTTGCTGCCGAGGTCGGTCCGCCCTACGTCGTTCCCGCACAAGCGCCGCCGCCCGGGGAGGCCCTGCCCGCGCCCCTTCCTCCCGGAGTCCGTTTCGACGGTATCCGTTCAGCTGGGGGATCACTCGGAGGACTTGGGCACCTCCGTCTTGCGACGCCGGAACCAGGCTATGGCGAATCCGCTGACAGCCGCGACGACGAGCAGTGGCAGCGCGACGGTCAATGGCATGTTCGCTTCGTTCGACGGAGGGGACAACGGTCCCGAGGCGGGCGCCTCGATCGTGAACGCGAACCGATACACGGGCTCCCAGGGCCATGGGGACTGGTGCATGTTCAGGTACGGCCAAGCGTTCGAGCCTTCGTGGATCTCGATCGTGTGAAGCCCCGGAGCGCCGACGACCGGAAGGGAGACATCGACTTTCCCCTTCCCCGTGAACGCGGATACCCATCCGGACAGGCCCCCGTCGTACAGGATGTCCCAGACGGAGGTGTACTTCTCCCATCCGAGACCGGTCCCGTGGATCTCGATCCGGGTTCCGTCAGCGCTCAGGCCAGCGGTGAACTTGGGGATGATCCACCATTCCGCGCTGGCGAGCGCGTTGCCGCTCACGACGGCCTCGACCATGTGGAGCCCGCCGAAGTCCATCGGGGTCGCGAGAGTGCCGGATGCCTTCCCGGTCGCGTCGACCGGGACCGTGGCTAGGATCTCGGTAACCTCGGTCGCTTCCCACCCGTTGAACTTGTCCGCGAGGGCGCCCCCGATTGTCGTCTCCATCGTAACGGTCTGCCAGCGGATCTCGATCTGCGAGTTCGCAGGGAACCCGGCGAGTGCGTAGGGCATCTGCCCTCCCGCGACGGCCTTCCCGCCGTTCCCGAGGGTGAAGTGCGGGGTCCCGTCAAGGATGGGAACGGCAGCGAGGTTGGGGATGGCGAGGCTGTCCGGCGCGGTCACGTCCCTGAGGTCCGTCCCCGCGTTCCGTGAGATACCGGCGCCCGAGGTGACGGTGAAGGTGAACTCCTCGATCGCGTACGGCGTCGGCGCGTCCTGCGGGTTCATCATGGGGTGCTTCCAGGGGGTGGGTCCGTCGCTCGGCCCGTAGTACAGCGCCGGGTAGACGCCGAGCACATGGGGCCCGACGCCACCGACCGCCTGGACCCAGACCGAGATGTTCCCCTGAGAGTTGAACGAGCAGGCGAAGCCAAGGAACCGATTGTCCCACAGGATACCGATGTTGTTGTCGAACTGCGTCCAGCCTCCCGCGACGAGGCGC
>DATEUK010000077.1:0-4940 GCA_035283165.1 Thermoplasmata archaeon | reverse complement strand
TACGACGCCTTCCGGATGAAGAAGCGTCTCAACAGAGGGACCAATTCAGAGTCCCTGGGGAACCGAGATGCCCAGCGTCTCCGGACGTGCGCTAGCCATCGCCTTGGTCGCTCTCACGGTGACGTCCGCGTTCGCGATCCTTCTGCGTGCCGCGGTCGCAGACCCGCTCGTCACGGACAATGCGGACGGCACTTCGACGGCGGTATGGGACTTCAACACCCCCGCGGACTACACGCTCACGAACGCGAGCGTCAGCGGCGGCGCCGGGTTGCTGGGGTCCGCTGGTCCGGGCGTCCAGTATTGGAACAGCACCACCGCCGGGGATTTCGCCGGCCCGGACTCCGCAACGAACGTCGATTTCGCGAGCTCACCTGGCGACGTCATGCAAGCGGCGACGACGGGTCCGTCAACCCTTCTTTCGCTCCAACCTGGCGCGGGGGGACAGGACTCATGGCTTGAGGAGATCAACCCCACCAACACCAATGGGGGCCTTACCACGATGACCGTGGACGGGACAGGCCTGCGGCACCGTGCGATCATGCGGTTTGATCTGACCACCGTTCCGGCAGGCGTAGTCATCGACAGCGCCGTCCTGAACCTCTACCAGAACGGCGCGACCGGGGACTCCGGCATCATCGGGAGCGTGCACGAGGTGATCGCAAACTGGGTCGAGAACCAAGTCACCTGGGATGACCGCATCACAGGGACCGCCTGGGCTGCTCCGGCCGGCGGCGGCGACTATGACTCCCACGTCATCGCCCAAGCCACGCTCGACAATACTGTCCCCGTGTGGGAAACGTGGAACATCACGCAGCTCGTCGATCTGTGGTACCGTGGGGTGCGCACGAACAACGGACTGATCATCGTTGCCTCGGACACGGGGACAAGCTCGAACAAGGACTTCCGCACGTCCGATTGGGGGACGGCCGCGCAACGCCCGCGACTGGACATCTGGTATCGGGTTCTGGGGGCGTCCGGGGAATACATCTCCAAGGTTCTCGGGCCGGGCAGCCCGACGGCGTGGCAAACGATTTCCTGGAACCCGTCGGTCCGCAGTCTCGTCGCCGACGAATTCAACGGTGCCTCGCTCGACCCGAAGTGGACATGGCTGAACACGCCCGCTTCGTCCGACGTGGGAACGACGGTGCCGGGACACCTTCACGTCGTCTCCACCGCCAATTCGCAGATCGATGGGCCGACCTTCACTGGCAACGCGTTGTGGAACGACGTCGTCGGTGACTTCAGCGCGGAGATGAAGTTCAGCAGTTCGCCGACGTCGAGCAGCAATCGTGTGGGCCTCATGGCCTTGCTCTCGCAGCGGGACTGGTTCTCCGTCGGGAAGCACTATTCTGGCGGTGCGGTGAACTGGATGACCCGCGAGACCGTCGACGCGGGCACGACGACCATCTTCAATGGCGCTAGCGGCAACCCCATCCCGGCATGGGTCCGCCTCGTGCGCACGGGGAACACGTTCGATGCCTGGACGAGTTCCGACGGGACCGCCTGGACCTTGCGAGACACGTACGTGCCCTCGGACCAATATCCTCTCTCGATCCGGCTCGCCTTCTACATCGCACATGGGGCGGCGGGCTCGGGCTTCTCCGCCGACGTGGACTACATTCGCGTCACGCACGGTGCCGGCGCGACGGTCTCCGTGTCTACGCGGACCGGGGATACGAATCCGGTCGACGGCTCCTGGATCGGCTGGTCCGCGCCCTACCCGTCGTCCTCGGGATCGGCGATGGCAGGCTCTTCGAACTTCATCGAGTACCGCCTCTCGTTCTCCGTTTCCACGGCCTCCCCCGACCACCGGCCCGTCGTCGGGGACGTGAACATCACTTCGGGGACCACGTCGTACGTGGCCTCGGGGACCATCGAGACGAACGACCTCGTTCCCGGGGACCTCCAGGCGTGGGGAACGCTCACCGTCGTCGACGCCCCGAACGGGCAAAGTGTGAGCTACGAGTACTCCCTCAATTCCGGGGGCAGCTGGACGCCGGTGGCGCCCCCCGCGGACCTCTCCGTCGTGAGCGTCGCGTCGGGTCGAATCCGGTTCCGCGTTTCGCTCTCGACCTCGGACAGCCAAGTGACCCCCACGGTGAGCGAGATTCGGCTGACCTACACACACCGCCTGGACCATTTCTACGTCACCGCGTCCGCGTCCGCGGCGGCCGGCGCCCCGTTCACGGTCACTGTCGCCGCCAAGGACGCGACGAACGCGACGATCGTGGGCTGGACGGGCACCGTAACGCTCGCGGCACGCCTCCTCGACGGCGTCACGCCCGGCAACGGGATCCTCGGCACGACGAGCCTCGACATCATCGTCGGCGGCACCGCCACGCTCGCGACGCAGACGTACACCCGCACGGAGACGATTCGCATCCACGCCTCCTTCGGAGCCCAGGAGGGATTGAGCGGTCCCGTCGTCATGTCCCCGGGCCCCATCGTCCGCGTCGACGTCGTGCCGCCAGCCGCCACCATCCTGCCCTTCGGGAGCCAGTCCTTCAACGCCACCGCGTTCGACGCCTGGGACAACCCCGTGCCGGGGGCCGCGTTCACATGGATCGTCACGAACGGCGTCGGGACCCTCAACACTTCCGCGGGTCCGAGTGTGACCCTCACCGCCCAACCGCCGGACGGCGCGAACGGAACGCTGGAGGCGACCGCCTCCGGCGTCACCGGAGTAGCGCTCATCACCGTGGGGATCCCGGCCCTCGACCACTTCTACGTCACCGCGCCCGCTTCGGCAGCGGCGGGAGCGCCGTTCTCCGTCACGGTAACCACCAAAGATGCGACGAACAATACGATCGTGAGCTGGACCGGCACCGTCGCCTTGGCGGCGCAGCTGGTCGACGGCATCACTCCGGGCAACGGGATCCTCGGCACGACGAGCCTCGCCATCCCTGCCGGCGGGACCGCCACCCTCGCCACGGAGACGTACACGCGAGCGGAGACGATCCGGATCCGCGCGACGTTCGGAGCCGCGACAGGCCTGAGCGACTCCCTCCGGATCGTTCCGGGGCCCGTGACCCGATTGGTCGTGACGCCCGACAACGCCACCCTTGCGCCGCTCGACACGCAGGTCTTCTCGGGCAGCGCCTTCGACGCGTACGACAACCCCGTCCCCGTCGCGAGTTTCAACTGGAGCGTCGGCGGCGGCGTAGGCACCCTGAACGCGACGTCCGGGCCGAGCGTCCGCTTCACCGCGAGTCCTCCGCCCGCGCTCGGGACCCTGCAGATCGCGTTCGGCGCGGTGCAGGCGACGGCCACGATCCAGGTCGTCAACGGGGTGCCTCCCTGGGTCGCGATCAGCTCGCCGGTCGCGGGCGCCCATGTCACTGGACTCGTTCCCATCGGGTACGCGAACAGCGGCGACTCGGTCACCGCGCAGTTCGACTACGACGACGGCTCTGGGTGGTCGCTGATCGGAACGACGGCCGTCCTGAACGGGACGTTCTTCTGGGACACCGCCGCGCTGAGCTTCGTCGCGGGCAGTCTGCGCGCCACGGTCACGGACAATCAGGCGGAGACGAACACCACGGTCGTCTCCCCGATCGAGGTCGACAACACGCCCCCGACGATCCTCCTGGGAGGGATCGTCGACGACCAGGCGACGACGGGGACGCTCACGATCGGGTACGCGACGGACGCCGATGTGGTCCGCGTGGACTTCACGTACTTCGACGGCGTGTGGTGGTCCGCGGGCTCGGACGCGACGGTCGATGGATCGTACCTGTGGTCCCCCGGTGTGCCGATCAACGGTGTGACCCTCCGCGCGACGGCGATCGACGAGGTGGATCTCTCGGGGGCGGACCAGCGCGCCGGCGTGGGCTCGTACGTCGGCGGTTCGAACCCGCCGGCGATCGCGCCGATCCCGGTCATCCACGTCCAGGCGGGCGTGCCATATCGCCTGAACCTGACGTTCTACGTGTCGGACCCGGACACGGCTCTCTCCGCCCTGAACATCACGGACTCCGACCCCGCCAATGTCGTCGTGAACGCAGGTGCGGACCCTTCTCTCGACATCCTGTACGGGTCTCCCGGGACCTATCCGGTGACCCTGTGGGTCTCCGACGGCACGGACACCGCATGGCAGATCGTCAACATCATCGCGTCCGGGCAGAGCCCGCCCGCCGTGGTCGTCCCCCTCCCGGCCGCATCGTTCGACGAGGACACGACCGCTCTCGACGCGTTCGGAGCCCCCCTAAGCGCGTTCTTCAGCGACCCCGATCTCGACCCGCTGACGTTCGCGGTCCTGGGCGGCGTCTCCCTCGGGTCCCGGATCAACGCGAACGAGACCCTCGACCTCTGGGGACCCATGAACTGGTTCGGTCCGGAGGTGCTTCGAATCCGGGCGACCGATCCTACGGGAGGGTTTGCGGAGGCCGCGTTCGCCGTGACCGTTCGGGCGGTGAACGATGCCCCCGCGCTTGTCTCCGCGTTCCCGGCGCCGACGTTCGACGAGGACACGACGGCCGTCAACGCGCTCGGCGGGGATGCCGCCCTCCGGTTCGCGGACGTCGACGGAGACCCCGTGAGCATCGCGGTCGTTGGCGGCGCAAACGTCTTCGCGACCGTGAGCGGGGGTAGGACCGTCGACCTTTGGTCGGCCTCGAACTGGTCCGGATCGGAGACCCTCCGGGTGCGCGCCACGGACCCGGGCGCCCTGTTCGCGGAGGGGACGTTCCTGGTCACCGTGCGGCCGGTCAACGACGCGCCCGTCGTCGCCTCTCCGCTGCCCCCCGTGACGTACGACGAGGATGCGACGTTCGTCGACGCGTTCGGCGGCTCCGTCGGCCCGTACTTCTTGGACCGGGACGGCGACGCTCTTACCTTCTCCCTCCAGAACGCCACGCAGGTCCGCTTCCAGATCCATCCGAACGGGACGATGGACCTGTGGGCGGCCGCGAACTGGTTCGGCAACGAGAGCCTGTGGATCC
>DATEUK010000076.1:0-4536 GCA_035283165.1 Thermoplasmata archaeon | reverse complement strand
GTCCCCAGCGCCAACGGCCCGGTGGAGAGGAGGCTCCTCATCCAGGCGGTCGCGGCGAACGCGCGCGGCAACGTGGGCGCGGTCTTGCTCTCCATCCATCCGCCCGTCTCGGGGCAGTGGTGGACGCCGACCACCCTGACGGCCGCGATCCTCGGCGCCCTCGGCGTCCTCTTGGCGGCGGTCAACGCCGTCGACCTCGGGCGGTACAAGCTTCTCGGCATCCTCCTCCCCCTGTACGCGCGACTGAACCGGGAGGGGGTGCTCGACCAGTACACGCGCGGGAAGATTCACGGATACCTGCTCGCGAACCCGGGGGACTACTTCACCGCGATCGGCAAGGCGCTCGGGATCTCGAGCGGGAATCTCGCGTACCACCTTCGCGTCCTCCTCAGGGAGGGGCACGTCACCTCCCGGAAGGACGGCCTCCGGAAGCGGTTCTTCCCACGAGGCGTGAACGTCGAGGCCGTCGTCGAGCTCAGCCCGATGCAACGCGCGATCCTCAACGCGATCCGGGAGACGCCCGGGATCCGGCAGAAGGACATCGCCGGCCTCCTGAAGGTGACGTCGTCCGCGGTGAGTTACCACCTGCAGAAGCTCGCCGCCGCGGGCGTCGTGGAGGCGCGACGGCGCGGGATGTCCGTGCAGTACTTCGTCGCCCCGAAGGCGGAGGGGACCAGCGGTCCGAGCAGTGCGCCCTCCGCGCGGCCCATGGAGTAGCGGGGATGACGGAGCCGTCGAAGCCCTCGTCGTGGAACCGGAGGTTGCTCGCCGCGTCCCTCGCACTCCTCCTGGCGGGGGCCGCCCTGTTCGTCGTGAACCAGCTCCTGCGATCGGGGGTGACGTCGTCGGGAGGCCCTGGCCCTCGGGGGAACGAGACCCTGGCGGACCTGTCGATCACCTCCAGCGGGATCCGCTCCTCGGACGGGACGCCGCTCGAGGGGGAGGTCGTCACCATCTCCGCGGACGTGCACAACATCGGGGGCACGGTGGCGAGCAACGTGACCGTGGAGATTTGGCACGACGACATCGACTGGTCCTACCTGATCGGCACGGACGTGATCCCGATCGTCCCGCCGGGCGGGACGGAGACGGTCTCGGTGGAGTGGGACACCACGGGGCAGCCCGGGGGGAACACGATCGAAGTCGTCGTCGACCCGGATAACGCGATCCCGGAGTCGGACGAGGGGAACAACGCCGCCTCCCGCGACATCTTCGTCGGCGAGCCGCCCCCGCCATCCCTGTTCGTCCAGGCCTGGACGTTCGACAACGACCACGACCAACGGTACGACGACGTCGTGATCCTCGTGCACGATTCCGCGGGCCGCGCGGTCGACGGCGCGTCCGTGTACGTCGACGGCGTCTTCTACGGGCTCACGCCGGACACCGGCCTGCTCGTGGCCTACAACTTCCGCGCGGGCACCCACACCGTGCTCGCGGTCCTCGGCTCGCAGGCCGCACAGACGACGTTCGTCTCGGAAGGCTGAGCCTGTGAGGAGGCGCGCTCTGAGAGCGCGTTGGATCCGCGCGTTCATCACGACCGTCCGAGACCCTCATATGCTCCGTGAAGTCCCGTTGCTCGCAAGCAGGATTGTGGGCACCGCACCGACAGGTTTAGGAGCAATCCAAACAACGTGCCAAAGGATTCAAGCCACCGGGGGAGTTAGGGAGGGTCAGGGTGACCGGATGCGAGAGTTCTCTCCCGTGTGGCGGCGGTCGGTCCAGATCACGTTGGCGGTCGCGACGGCGTTCCTCCTCATCGCCGCCACCGTTGTCCTGTCCGATGCGCTCCTCCGGGACCGCAAAGCGTCGGGCGGCGGCCCCCTGGGAACGCAACCGCCCAGCGTCTCCCTGTGGACCCCCGTTGGCGGCGAGCGGTGGACGGGCGGGACGGCGCACGCCCTCGTGTGGCAGATGACGGACGACGCGGACCCGATCCTCCAGGTCGAGGTCTTCTTCCGGCTCCACGTGAACGCCAGCTGGACCCTCGTCCTCTCGGGGAGCTATCCCACCGGGACGAACATGACGTTTTCCTGGACGCTTCCAAGCGTGGACACGGGGGATGCGGCATTCCGCGTGTGCGCGACGGACAGCGACGGGATGACGGGCTGCGACGAGTCCGGCGCATTCGCGATCGACTCCACGCGACCCGTCCTCGTGGCCACGGTCCCCGCGAACGGTGCGACGGGCGTCCCCGTCGGCGCGCCGCTCATCGCGCAGTTCAACGAGCGGATGAACGTCCCCTCCGCGGAGGCGGCGTTCTGGATCTCGCCCTCCCCTGGCGGGATCGTCGTCGCCTGGTCCAGCGGCGACACCATGGTGACGGTCGGGCACAGTCCGCTCGCGAACGGCACGCTCTACACGTGGGGCTTCACGTGCCAGGCGAGGGACGCGAGCGACCCGGGGAACGCCCTCGAGGGCTGCCCGCGCTCCTCCCAGTTCGTCACGGCGGGCGGCGGCAACGGCACCCTCCCGGACCTCACGCTCTCGGAGGCGGACATCGGGTCCGTGCCCGCGAACCCCACGTACGGGGACCAGGTCACGATCTACGCGAACGTCCACAACGTCGGAACGGAGGACGCGCACAACGTGTCCGTGTCGTTCTACGACAACGCGATCTGCTGGGCCGACGTCATCTACGACATCGGCATCGACGTCCTGCCGCACGTCCCCGCGGGCGGCTCCGCCGTGGCGTCCGTCGTCTGGGACACGACGGCGAGCGCGGATGGATGGGACTACATCGCCGCGGTGGCGGACGCGTGGTCGACGATTCCCGAGTCGGACGAGGGGAACAATCGGGCGGTCCGGCACATCTACGTGTCGAACACCCCGTGCGAGGGCGGCAACCAGACGGGAATGGACCTTGCGATCGCCCCGTCGGACATCTTCCTCTCGGACGACACGCCCCAGGAGGGCGAGGTGGTCATGATCACGGCGTTCGTCCACAACGTGGGCGGCCAGAATGCCTCCGACGTGATCGTTCGGTTCGTGGACTGCCCGGGCGGCATGCCCCCGTGCATCCCGATCGCCGACGTCGTGATCCCCGACCTGCCCGCGCACACGTCCGACCAGGGAACCGCGTACTGGAACGCCACCCCGCCGGGCGGCCACGAGATCGACGTGATTGTCGACCCGTTCGACACGATCCCGGAGACGAACGAGGGCAACAATTTCGCGAGCCGATGGGTGTTCGTGGGCGGCGCGCCGGGGGTCGATCTCGCGATCGCGTCGTCCGAGGTGTTCTTCTCCGACGATACCCCGGAGGCGGGTCAGACGATCGTCATCACCGCCCTCGTTCGGAACCTCGGGACCCAGGACGCCTACAACGTGAGCGTGCGCTTCGCGGACTGCTACAACATGTCTTATCCACCGTGCTCCCCCGTCGGGTTCGAGTACATCCTCAATTTGACCGCGGGGGGCGTTGCGAACGTGTCCGCCGCATGGGTGGCGACCCCACCAGGGAATCACACGATTGTGGTCGACGCGGACTGGGGCGACTTCATCGAGGAGACCGACGAGACGAACAACGCCGGTTTCCGGACGGTCTTCGTGGGACCTGGTGCGGGAACCTCGATCTTCGTCGAAGCGGTCACGTTCGACAACGACAACGACGGACGGTATGACGACGTCGTGATCCTCGTGTACGACTCCGCAGGCCGCGCGGTCGAGGGCGCGTCCGTGTACGTCGACGGCGTCTTCTACGGGCTCACGCCGGACACCGGCCTGCTCGTGGCCTACAACTTCTACGCGGGCACCCACACCGTGCTCGCGATCCTCGCCCCTCAGTCCGACCAGACGACGTTCGTCTCGGAGGGCTAGAGCCACTCCTCCGGCGTTCGGCGAGACGGACGGTTCACCCTTTGTCAACGCCACGACTCAAGACGGCCTCGAAGAAGGTGAAAGTGCGCCCGCCGGCGAAAAGTGGTCCTTGGAAGAGGACACCGGGTCGGACCAGTTCTCTGGCGGCCGCGTCGCCAAAAGGTACTAACCGCCAGCGTGGAATGCGCCTCCGAGGATGGACACGAGCGGTCTGGAGGCGGATGCGCGCACTCCCCTGAAGTTGGCGGCGGTCGCCTGCGTCTCCCTTCTCCTTCTCGTGGCGGCGCACCCCGCGATCGGCAAACCCGCCGCTGAAGGTGATGTCCTCGATGGTGGCGTGGGGCGCGGCCGGGAGGAACACGTGGTGGGCGGCGAACCCGACGCCGACGGGAGGGAACCATCGTCGGAAGGCCGCGAACTCTTTGACGAGATCCCGGACCCGCCCGCCGGTGCCCTCGATCTTCCGGTATCGATTTTCTCCATATGGACGGCGTACAGCCACACATGGACCACGAACCCCGCCACGGGCCAGCCGTGGACGGTCGCGCAGGTGAACGCCCTCGAGGCGGGCATGCGGAAGTACGACTACAACCCGGGCGGGGACTCCGAGACCCGCGTCACCACGCTGTACGTGACGGTCACGTTCCAGGACGGGACGACGTACGCGCACGACGACGGGCCGATGGGGATGAACGAGCTCCTGTCGATCTCCGGCGGCGA
>DATEUK010000075.1:0-4703 GCA_035283165.1 Thermoplasmata archaeon | reverse complement strand
TCCGTCCCCGCCTTGGACGAGGGGACGAACTACTCCTACTGGTTCCGCGCGGCCGATCGGAACAACACGGTCGCCACGGACCCGATCCTGGGACCGTACGTCCGCCCGCAGCCGCCGGACACGGTCACGCTCACGAGCGCGAACCTCGCGCCCCTGTTCATCGACGAGGGGTCGCGCGACACCCGCTTCCTGGGCCTGAGCCTGTACCCGTCCGGAGACGTCGTCGTCACGGAGCTGAGGGTCGACCAGTTCGGGACTGCGCCGGACGCCGAGGTGCCCGCCGTCCATCTCTGGCATGACCGGGACGAGAACCGAATCCGGTCCCCGGGGGATGAGGAACTCGGGGCCCAGCAGCCCCTCGGCGGGGTGATGCGGTTCTCCCTCTCCCTGGAGGTACGACCTCCCGGCACCTCGCTTCTTCTGCTCGTCGACGTCCGGGGTGATGCGACGGCGGATGCGACGATCGGACTCGAGGTCCGCGATGCCTCGTACGTGACCGTCTCCGCGGAGGACGAGGTCGCCCCGTTCTTCAACTACCGATCGGACCGCGCGGTGATCAACGTGGCGCCTGCCGCCGAGGACGTCGCGGTCGACGGGCACCCGGGCGGGTCCCCCGGGATTCTGCACATCACCGCGGACGAACCGCAGGTCGCGTGGCGGTTCGCGGACGAGAACGGCGCGGATGTCACGCAGAAGGCGGTGAATGCGTCCGTCTCGGCGGGCCCGACCCTCCTCTGGTTCCTGAACGAAACCGGGGCCGCGAACTCCGAACCGTACGCCGGGCCGGCGCTTCTGGACGGCGGCACCTACGTCCTCACGGTCGCGGTATCCGACGGGCGCTTGTGGTCCCCGCCGACCTCCGTGTTCTTCCGAATGAACACGCCGCCCCCCGCGCCGACCCTCCTCGCGCCCCTGGACCTCGCTGTAGCGGTGGACCCCAACGCGACCCTCGCGTGGAGCGCGGTCACGGACGTGGACGACGACGCGATCACGTACACGTATTGGATCAGTGAGAATCCGGGATTCAGCCCGGTGGTGACCGGATCGACGCCCTCGCCCGGCGCGCTCGTGGAACTCCAGCCCGACACGACCTACTACTGGAAGGTGGGGGCCTCCGACGGCTACGCGTTCGCGGGGAACGCGACGATTTGGCGGTTCACGACCGCGGGAGGAAGCCCGAACGTCATGGTCGGGGAAATCCGTGGGCGTGCGGTCCACGGGTCGGCTCCCCTTCCGGACGTGCTGGTCGAGCTCTTCTTCGGTGCGGATCTGGTGGCTCAGCAGACGACCTCGTCCGACCCCGCGAACCGCGGGAACTTCTCCTTCCGCGGTCTCGCCGTCCGGGCCTACACCGTCCGGTTCAGCGCCTACGGCTTCCGCCCGGAGACACGGGCCGCGGAGCCGACGGCAGCCCTCCCGATCGTGGACCTTGGCGATGTCCTGATGACACGCGTCGGGGAGTCACCGGATGAGCGCGAATGGACGGTCTGGGGCCTTCCCCTCGTGCCCTTGGTCCTGCTGGTGGCGGTGGCCCTCCTCCTGGCCTTGTTCTCCCTCGGTGCGGTCCTCCGGCGACGGCGGGGTGCAGAGGATGAGACGGAGGCGGAGCCCGAGGGCGTCGAGGCGAAGTCTCCCGAACCAGGGCCGGAGGGAGCGATGCTCTTCGAGTGCCCGTCGTGTGGTCGCCGCGTCGCCGCGAACGCGCTGACCTGCGAGTGCGGCGTGGAGTTCGAAGCCTGAACCGCCCGCGCCAGGGCTCAAAGAGACGAGGGGAGCTCGTCCATTGAGGAGTCCGCGGGATTGTTGATCAGGCGGCCAGGAGAATCGTCGAACCGTTGCATCTCCACAGCCTCCCACGGGCGGTCCTCCCCTCAGGGAGGGGGACAGCTGCCCCGATCACCCCCTCAGGTACGCGGGAGCCTCCTGCCGAATCCGCCGACTCGGAATCTAAGCCGGGCCCAGGCTCACGCAGGCGGGCGTCCGGGAATCCAACCAGCCGTTGTCCCGCCCGCGAATTCGCAACCGCCGAGGCGCCCACGGCCTTTCTCCAGCGTGCCCGCCCGTTCGAGAAAAGGGAAAATGGAAAGGGAGGGGCGCTGCCGCCCCTCGGTTCTCCGCCCCCGGACCGCCTATCGGAAGTCCAGGAAGATGTACTCGATGTCGATCCCGTCGTGGTGGAAGTCCGACGCGTACCCGCGGTTGTTGTCGTCGTCGAGGACGATCAGCAGGACGTAGAAGACGAGCACCGGCTGCGAGCCCCCGTCCGTCGGCGACCCGCCCACGCCGTCGTCGTCGTCATCGTCGTCGTCCCACGAGCCGAACGAGTGGACCGCCGTGTCCCGCACCCGGAAGAACGTCGTGCCCATCGCGCTCCGCTCGTCGTTCGTCGGCCGGTCGAAGTACGGCTCGCTGAACCCGAGGAAGTGCGCGCTGTCCATGACGCCCGCCGTGGGCAGGCTTCCGTCGTTGTGGTGCACGTTGATCGTCTGCGCCGCGGTCAGCGCGTTGCTCCTCCGCCAGGGCTGGCTCCCGGTGCCATCGTCGTCCCAGTCGTCAGATCCGGAGGCCCTCGGGCCCCAGTCCCAGAAGAACACGATGTCGTCCGTGCCGGGGTCGACGGCTTCCGCAACGAAGTCCACGACGGCCCCCGCCCGGAGCAGGTCGCGCTTCAGGGTCGGCAGCGGCTGGGCGACCTGGGTCGGCCCGCCGGACACGAAGTTGTAGGAGAACGACCGGGCCCCGTCGCCGCCCCGCCACGATTCGATCGTCAGGCGAGTCGGGTTTCCGCCTCCGTTCGGGGCCGAGTAGACCAGCGTCGCGTCGTACGTATGGGGCGCCGTGACGTCGACCTTCCCGATTCCGCACTTCACGGTCGGGCGCATGTCGTCGTCATCGTCGTCGTCCGTCGGCGAGCCTCCCACGCCGTCGTCGTCATCGTCGTCGTCGTCCGGCTCCACCTGGCGGGTCGCGGTCACGGTCACGGACAGCACGCCGTCGATGTAGATCGACGCCGTCACCGTGTTGCCCACCGTGCCCCGAATCCGCACGCAGAACTCCGTGGCGACGAACGCCTCGATCGTGCCCGGCGCGAGGGTCGGGTCGACGTTGTCGATCGCGACCTCGATGTACCGGTGGCTCATCGCGGTCTGGAAGCCGGGGACCGCGACCGGTGCGCCGGCCGCGTCGTCCCACACGAATCCCATGTCGTCATCGATGGCGATGAAGTCCACCGTGTAGATCCCGTTGTCCCCGTACGGGTGGTCGAACGCGGGGATCTTCGGGGTCGGGAGACCGCCGGAGACCCAACCGATCGCGTTCCGGAGCAGCATCGGGTAGTCCGAACCGGCCGGCTGCATGAATGCGCCGATGTGCCCGGTCCGCGCCCCGTTCGCCAGCTCCTTCACGCCGATCGCCGTGTACATGGAGCTCGCCCAGTGCGCGAGGAGCTGCCCGTTCCGGCCGGCCGCGTTTCCGCCGCCGCCCTCCGTCAGGTCGTGCTCCCCGTCCGCCACGTACAGGCTGTTCACCGACGTGCCCGTGTTGAAGAAGAAGTCGTGGTCGGGTTCCATGAGGTGCAGCCCCGTCGCGGGCCCGCCAAGCGCGGCGGACTCGAACGCACCGTAGTCGTCCTCGATGTACCGTCCCAGGATGTCGACCGGGAGGCCGAAGTACGTGCTATGGGTCCCGACGAACGTCAGGACGCCGCCGTTTGCCCCCACGGTGTCCAGGTAGTTCGCCAGGTTGTTCCCGATCGCCCTTCGGACGGGATCGTTGAAGACGAAGTAGTTGATGCCGAGCATGATCACGTCGAACGGATCGCCGCCGTTGCCGGTGAGCATGTAGTCGAGCGTTGGGGTGGGATACGTCGCTCCCTGGTAGAAGTTGAACGAGGTCACGGTTCCGACGTCGTCCTGCGCGAGGAGCGCGCTCTTGAGCGCCTGGAAGATGCTGCAGCCGTCGCCGACCGGGCACAAGGTCTGGAGGACCAAGATGTCCAGCTTCGGCGGCGCGAGGGTCCCGACGTAGCGCCATGCGACCGGCGTCGTGTCGTCGAAGTCCCACGCGTACGCGAACCACTCCGTCGGCTCCGTGAGCGCCGGGTCCACGATCTCGAACCCGTCGAACAGCAGGGACGCCGACTCGGTCCGCATCGCGGTGTCGAACCCGCCGCCCCCGCCCGGAGCCACGTTCGCGATCACCACGGTGCCCTCCGCACTGCCCAGGCCTTCCATGACGTAGCCGTTCACGCCGGTGACGCGGACGTTGTCCATCGCCCACCACCAGTCGTCGTTGCTCACGTAGTAGAACCGGAACCGGACGCTCGGTGCCCCGCCCACGGCGGTGCTCTCTAGCATGCGGTTCCCCTGGTCGGACGAGGGGTTGTTCCAGTGGTATTCGCGCAACGTGATCCAGGTCGCGCCACCGTCGGTGGACGCCTGGATGTATCCGTCGGACGATCCGCTGGGATAGTTCGCGTTCCAGTAGTGGTAGTAGTCGATCTGGACGCCGACGTGCGTGCTGAAATCGTACGTCGTCGGCGTGTACAGGAAGGAGTTCCCGTCGCCCGTCCCGTAGTTGGGGTCGTTGAAGTAGTAGAAGATGAACGGACTGCGGCCCTGACCGTACGCGTTCGCGCCACACGCCCAGCCGTAGGGGTTCGGACTCGAACTCCATCCCGGCGGGAACGTCTGCCGCAGGTAGTA